>CANQBY010000045.1 GCA_947589695.1 uncultured Bacilli bacterium | reverse complement strand
CACGCTTGCTGACCTTCATTTTGCCCCCACTAAATTAAGTAAAGAAAATTTACTTAAAGAAAATGTCAATCCAGAAAATATTTATGTCACTGGTAATACGGTAATCGACGCGATGAAAACTACAATTTCTCCTAATTATTATCATCCGGTTTTTGATTGGATAGGGGATAGTCGTCTCATTTTACTTACTGCTCATCGTCGTGAAAATCTTGGTGAACCTATGCGTAATATCTTTAAAGGAATTAAAAAAGTGGTGGATGAAATTTCTGATGTTAAAGTCGTTTATCCTATTCACTTAAACCCTAAAGTCCGAGAAATAGCTCATGAGGTTTTTGGGGAATCTGATAAAATTAAATTAATTGAACCTTTAGAAGTCTTTGATTTTCATAATTTCCAAAATAAAGCTTATCTTATTTTAACCGACAGTGGTGGTATTCAAGAAGAAGCCCCATCTTTAGGTAAACCGGTTTTAGTTTTAAGAAATACTTCGGAACGACCTGAAGGAATTGCAGCTGGCACCCTAAAATTAGTCGGAACCGATACGGAAAATGTTTATAATGAGACTAAAAAACTCTTAATAAATAAAGAAGCGTATGATGAAATGGCCCATGCTGCCAATCCTTATGGCGATGGTTTTGCTAGTCAAAGAATTGTTGAGGCCATAATATCTAAATTTAAAAACTAGTTTCTAAAATATTTTATCTTACTTTCAAAAAGGAGGTAATTAATGACAAAGTTATTTTCAAATCTAAAAAATAATATTTCAAAAATATATATATTAATAGCCCTCATTACTTTATCATTAATCTTTTTAACTCAAATATTTAATATCTATTCTTTAATTATAGGTATTCCATTAATAATTCTTATCTTTTATTTAGGAAGTAAAAATATTTCCAAGTTTCCTTTAATACTTTTTGGCTTAATGTTTTTAATTCGTTTACTCATTGTTTGTACTATTAATACTCCTGTAATTTCTGATTTTAGTGTTATATTAAATGCGGCTAAAAATTTATTAATAGGCCTAAATACCTTAAATACTGAAACTTATTTTTATACATATGCTTATCAAACAGGACCGGTGTTATATACATATGCATTATTAAAAATTTGTAATTCTGTCTTATTTTTAAAAATTATTAATTGTCTATTCTCATCGCTAAATTGTGTTTTAATTTATTATCTATCTAAAAAATTTAGTAGTCCCAAAAGTGCTCAAATCATATCTCTTCTTTATGGCCTATTAAGTTTTCCTCTCTTTTTTAACACTGTTTTATCTAATCAAATTCCTGGTTCAACCTTTTTTTACTTAGCTCTTTTACTCCTTCTAAATAATTTTCATTCACTTAAAAATTATATTCTTAGTGCTCTATTATTAAGTGTAGGTAATCTTATTAGATGTGAGGGAATAATATTTATTTGTGCTCTAATTGGTTTGTATTTAATTTATTTAATATCGAAAAAAACTTCTAAAAAAATGCATATAGGTATGTTTTTATTAGTAATTATATATTTTTTATTAAATTCTCTGTTTAGTTTTACTATAAAAGCAAGTGGCCTTAATCATGAAGGTTTATCTAATAATTATTCTAATTGGAAATTTATTTTAGGTTTAAATCAAAATACATGTGGTAGCTATAATGAAGAAGATTTAATATATATGGTTGATAATGAAACATCTAAAAAAGAAATAATTAACCGATTAACTATTCTAAACCCTAAAACTTTAACTGATTTAATTGTTTGTAAAGCTGGGATCAATTGGGGAGGTGGAAATGTATCTTGGACATTTGCTAATTTACCTCCGAAAAACTATCATATTTTAGGACTTACTTTTAGTAATATCGGATTAGAAAAAACTCTAAATTCTCTAAATAAATTAATATATTATACTGCTTTTATTTTAATGCTTATTGGTCTTGTTAAATATTATAAAAATAAAGAAACAAATTTAAATGTTTTATTATTCGTTAATATTTTAGCAATTAATTTTATAGTTTACTCCTTAATTGAAGTTCAACCGAGATACATTTATTTATTACAAATATCTATCTTTATATTAGCTAGTTTAGGTATAGATGTCCTTTGGTCATCTAAAAGAAAGGAAGAATGAAATTATGCCAATATTATATTTAGTTATACCTTGTTACAATGAGGAAGAAGTACTACCTGAAACATCACGTGAGTTAAAAGAAAAATTAACTCAATTAATTAAAACTAACAAAATATCTAAAAATAGTAAAATTATGTTTGTTAATGATGGTTCTAAAGATAAAACTTGGGATATAATTAAAGATTTAACAGAAAAAGATAAAATATTTCGCGGTGTAAAATTATCCCGTAATAAAGGCCATCAAAATGCTTTACTCGCCGGTCTTATGACTTCTATTGAATATGCTGATATAACTATATCTATGGATGCTGACTTACAAGATGATATTAATGTTATTGATGAAATGCTTGAAAAGTATGAGGAAGGCTACGAAGTAGTTTATGGAGTCAGAAGCTCTCGTAAAAAAGACACTTTTTTTAAAAGATTTACAGCCGAAAGCTTTTATAAATTAATGAAATTTTTAGGAGTAGACATAGTTTATAATCATGCTGACTGCCGACTTATGAGTAAAAAAGCTTTAGCTGGCTTAAAAGAATATCAAGAAGTCAATCTTTTTTTAAGAGGTATAGTTCCTCAAATTGGTTTTAAAAATACTGTTGTTTATTATGAAAGACAAGCTCGATTTGCCGGAGAATCTAAATACCCTTTAAAGAAAATGTTATCTTTCGCTTTTGATGGTATCACCTCATTCAGCATAAAACCTTTAAGAATGATATTAGGTCTAGGTTTTCTAATCCTTTTTGTAAGTATTATCATTATGATATATTCTTTAGTAGTCAAAATATTAGGAAATACTGTTCCGGGATGGACGTTTATTGTCATATCCATTTGGTTTATTGGGGGATTACAAATGATTTCTATTGGTGTTATTGGAGAATATATTGGTAAAGTCTATTATGAAACTAAAGCTCGTCCTAGATATATTATTGAAGAAATAATCTAAAATCGTCTAATAGGCGATTTTTAAATTACAATTTTTTAGATTATCTAAATTTTATTAATCTTTATAGATATATTTCTTTAATTTTGCTATAATAAAAATGGTGATTATATGCTTATTCTTTCATTACTTATTATATTAATTATTTTTATAATTTTAAAAATAAATGTTATTTCTAATAAATATCTTAAAACTTTTTTAAAATACGTTATGTATTCTTTAATAATAGCTTTAGTTTTAGAAGTTAGTTTATTTCAATATCGTCATTATGAATCTTTATTTTTTAAACCATCCGAGAATGTTTCTTATACTTTCTCTGATGGTATTGAATGCTTAGATGGCTGTACAATTAAAGATCCTGAAAATGCTTACATTGAAATAACTAACCTAAATAAAAAAGTATCTAATCTCTATCTCGATATTGCTAGTTGGGATCTACTCCATTTTACTATTGAACTAAAAGATGAAGCAGATGCTTTATATTATTACGTGGGAGAAGCTAATTATACTAATGTCATTAATTTAAGCAAATACATAAGAATCCACTCTAGTGGGCAAGCAACAAGTATTAAATTAAATTTTAATACTACCGAGAAGTTAACTTTTAATATCAATAAAATAAGTATCAATTCTAAAGTTCCTATGAATTTTAATAATTATCGTTTCTTATTAGTTTCATTTTTTATACTATTTATTTTCTGCATTAATCCTAAATCTATTCTGCATGATTTAAAATTCAATCATTCTCTAACTAAATATTTAATTCCTGTAATTATGATTATTATGGCTTTAGTTTTTTATAAATTAACTACTTATAATTTATATGTAAATTCACTAACCGATATGAATTTAAATCAATCCCAATATAAAAATCTTGCCGAAGCTCTTGCTAGTAAAAGCTTTGCTTTAAAATTAGAAGTAACACCTGAATTAAAAGCTTTAAAAAACCCTTATGATACCTACTATCGAGATTCGGTTTTAAAAGCTAAAGACTATCACTGGGATTATGCTTATTATAAAGGTAAATATTATTCTTACTTTGGAGTTGTTCCATGCCTTTTAATTTATTTACCATATTATGCGATAAGTGGTCATCATATTGCTAATAATATAGCTTTAAGTATTACTTGTACTTTGTTTGCTCTAGGGGTATTTTACTTTCTTTATCAACTTATTAAAAAGTATTTCCCTAAGACATCTTTAATCTGGTATCTTATTTTATCAATTTTTACTATCTTTACAAGTAACACTTTATTAGCTTTAGGTTGTGCTAACTTTTATTATATCCCAATCTTCATGGCTCTAGCTTTCTCTCTTCTAGGTTTAGGTTTTTATCTTAAAGCTACTACTTATGAGGAAATAAATATCAAATACTTATTCTTAGGCAGTACTTGCATGGCTCTAATCGCGGGTTGTCGTCCTCAAATATTGGTATCTTTAATATTTGTTCCTATTATTCTTTGGGATTCGGTATTTAAAAAAAGGGAATTATTTAGTCTTAAAACCATAAAAGAAACAGTTGTTACTATTGCTCCCTATCTTATCATAGCATCTCTTTTAATGTTTTATAATTATAAACGTTTTGGTAATATTTTTGATTTTGGCGCAGCCTATAATCTAACTACTAATGATATGACGAAAAGAGGTTTTGAATTTGATCGAATTTTTACGGGAATATATTATTACTTATTACAACCAAGCTACTTTACTCCGGTATTTCCATTTTTACAAGCTCATCATGTTGCCACTACTTATATTGGCAAAACTATTTATGAAGCCGTCTATGGAGGTTTCTTCTTTACTAATTTAATTTGTCTTTTAAGTTTATTTATATTTAAATTTAAAAAAGAAATTAATAATAAGACTTTATTTTATTTAAGTTTATCATCTTTAATTGGAGGATTTATTATCATTATCGCGGATACTCAGATGGCTGGTATCTTACCTCGTTATATTTCCGATTTTGCTTTATTTTTTACTATACCCACAATAATTATTATTCTCTCTTTAATAAATAAATTAGATATTCGTTATGTAAAATTATTATTAAGTTTTATAGTAATATCTTTAATATTTAATGCTTTAATTTATTTCCAAGCCGAATATTTATTTTATGGTAATCCTTATTTATTACCAAAACTAACCTATTTATTCTCTTTCTGGTTATAAAAATCTTATTTTAATTATAATAAACTTACTATTTATTTACTTATTAAAAAAGATATGTTAAACTAAAGCTATATAGAAGTGAGGTATTTATGAGTAAAATTGCAGTTTTAATTCCTTGTTATAATGAAGCTAAAACTATTGAAAAAGTCGTAACGGATTTTAAAAAAGCGCTACCTGAAGCTGATATTTATGTTTATGATAATAATTCTAGTGATAATACGGCGGAAATCGCGGAAAAAGCCGGAGCTATTGTTAGACATGAATACATGCAAGGCAAAGGTAATGTTATTAGAAGGATGTTTCGGGAAATTGATGCTGACTGTTATTTAATGGCCGATGGTGATGATACATATCCCGCTGAACATGCCGAGGCAATGTGTAATTTAATTTTAGAAGGTAAGGCCGAAATGGTCGTGGGCGATCGTTTATCAAGCACTTATTTTACTGAAAATAAAAGAATGTTCCACAATTTTGGTAATGTCTTAGTTCGTTTCTTAGTAAACTTTACTTTCAAAAGTAATGTTCGCGATATCATGACGGGTTACCGTGCTTTTAGTCGTTTGTTTGTGAAATCATTCCCAGTCATATCTGGTGGTTTTGAAATTGAAACCGAAATGACTATTCATGCTTTAGATAAAAAAATGAAACTAGAAAATGTTTTAATTGACTATCGGGATCGTCCCGCGGGCAGTGTTTCCAAACTTAATACTGTTAGTGATGGTCTTAAAGTTTTAAAAACAATCGCGTCTCTTTTTAAACAATATAAACCTTTTGTTTTCTTTACGATTTTATCTCTTATTAGTTTATTAATTGGCGTTGGGTTCTTTATTCCAACCCTAATGGGTTATTTAAATACTGGTTTGGTGGAAAAATTCCCATCTCTAATCGCGGCCTCTTTCTTTGGAATAGTTGCAATAAACTTATTTATTGGAGGCTTAATCTTAGAAAGTATTGCTCGTAAAGACCGTCAAAACTTTGAATTACACTTGATTAGTTTAGAAAATAATAAATAGAAGTCAAGAAATTGACTTTTTTTCATGTTTCTATTTAAAAAAGCCATCATTAATGTTAAAATTAATTTAAGGTATATATAAGGTATATAATAAAAAAGTATAAATAGAAAGGAATCAATCAATAAGAATTAATTACTATTTCTAGAAGATTGATTATATGTGAAAAATATGCGAACTATTGCAATCCTAATTGGAAAAATAACTATTATAATTGGCAAAATATTTAAAAGAGGAACTTCCTTACCTGGGAAAGTAGCTTTAAAAATCGATAAAAACTTATTTGCTAAATTAACATACCCCAAAACTAAAGTAGTTATAACCGGATCATCCGGGAAAGGTACCACTTCTACTTTAATTGCCCAAGTTTTAACTGCCTCAGGTTCTAAGGTCTGTCATAATAGTTCTGGTTCTAATCTCTCTTCTGGTATTGCAACAGCTTTAATTAAATATAGCTCTCTCACCGGTAAAATTAAAGCTGATTATTTAATCCTAGAAATTGATGAGCGTTACAATAAAGAAGTCTTAAAATATTTAAATCCTGATATTTTAGTATTAACTAATCTTACCAAAGACCAACCCCCACGCCAGCACACCATTGATCTTGTTTATGAAGAAATAATAAAGGCTATTCCTAAAAATACTCAAATTATCACTCTTATGGATGAACCACTACTAAGGTATCTTGAAAAAGATCTTCCTAATAAAATTACTTATTTTAGTTTAGCTAAAAATGCTTATTCCTATGAAACCCAAATTTTTGAAAACTTAAATACGACATATTGTCCCAACTGTGATACTAAGTTAGTGTATTATTATTATAATTTTGAAACTTTAGGCTCTTATCATTGTTCTAATTGTGATTTTACTTATTACAAACCGGATACTATTGCTACAGATCTAAATTTAACCACCAAAACTTTAAAGATAAATGATGAATTAATTAAAATTGGTAGTGATACCATGTATCAAGCCTATAATGTTATCGCCGCGGTGACTACCTTAAAAAGTTTAGGTATTCAAATTAATGAAATAAGTAAACTAATAAACAAAATTAATCAGGATAATCCCGAAGAATACTTTACTTATCAAAATAAAAAATATCGCTATTTCAATTGCAAATCAGAAAATGCTACTACTTTTAATAGTGCTTTATTTAAAATAAAAAGTGATCATGACTTAAAAGATATTATTATTGGTTATAGTATTATTAGTAAAAGATATCCCCATATTGATGCTTCTTGGTTATATGATATTGAATTTGAATTATTAAATGATTCTAATTTAAATCTCATTTATTTATGTGGTATTCAAAAACATGAATTAAAAAAACGTTTATTACTCGCTGGTATTAATGAGGATAAAATAATTATTAAAGAAAGTATTTCTGATATGAAAGAAGATATCGTAAAAGATAATTCTAAAAAGGTTTATTGCATGTCGCATTATGATTATGGTGATATTTTTAAAAATACCTTTAAGGAGGAAAAATAATGACTATTAATATTGCTCACTTATTTCCTGATGAATTAAATTTATATGGTGAAAATGGAAATATTAAAGCTCTAACTTATATGTTAAAAAATAATCAAATTGATTATACAGTAACTAATATAAATATGACTGATGAAATTGATTTTCTTAAATATGATTTTGTTTATATTGGCAGTGGTCGCGATAAATATTTAACTAAAGCTCAAACTATTTTATCTAAATATCGCGAAGATATTTTAACCTATTTAAAAAAAGATAAAATATTTTTAATCACCGGCAATGCTTTAAGTATCTTTAATTTTCTAAACCTTTATGAATTTGAATTATTACCTAATTATCAAGTTGGTAATATAACTGCAACTACTTCTCTTTGTAATGGTAAAATAAAAGGATTTCAAAATACCCAATATTTAATTACATCCACAGATAATTTATTATTTAATCTAGAACAAGGAATAGGTAATAATAAAACTATGTTAGAAGGATATAAATATCATAATCTATATGTAACTTCCCTTATTGGACCTATCTTAGCCTTAAATGATAATTTAACTAAATACTTTATTGATACTTTAAAATCTAATCAAAATTAATTGTCTATTTTAAAAAAATATGCTAAACTTAAATAGTAGAACATTTAAGGACTAAATGCCTACAAATCATTGTTTATAGACACTTATCTTAATGTCAAGATGTATATTCATGTTGATAAAGAGAAGTGTCTTTTTGAGTGTTACAAACATCGTTGTAACCCCAAATAATGTTAAAATTACTTTTAACATAACTAAAGTACCTCCTTACCTAGTTCTAAACCCCCTGAATCACTTCAGTAAAGGAAAAGATAAGGAAAGGAAAACACCAAA
>CANQBY010000044.1 GCA_947589695.1 uncultured Bacilli bacterium | reverse complement strand
TTCTCTAATACTTCGTCGATACCTACGTATATAAGGGACTTTCACCCTCTAGCTAAATGTCATGCACGACACACAACAAAAGATAGGCCTAAGCCTATCAATATAAAGTAATAAAAATATAACTTGCCTTTAGATAAAAGGTTCGCACTAAAGGCAAGAAAATTTAAGATGAAACTTCGAATGGAGTAGATTTTTTTCCATTTCCGGTGAATTTTAAATCATAATTTAAATTAATTATTGGACGTATGCCTGGATTATTGTTATTTATGAATGAGGAATATAAATTTCCATTTCCTCCAACAACATATCCATTAGCATTACTGTTAAAATTAGCTGGAGACATTGTCCAATAGTACTCATTAGTATATAACCAATAATTAGTGTTGTTTGTTTCTCTATACCCTCCTGCATAAATTACCTCATCACTTGTTATTAACCCTACTGGCTTTTCTAAGGCTCCATTTCCATCACCAGCCTCACCTTTCAATGTAAACAAATCCTGATACTTCTGGGCACATTTAAAGGTTGGTCTGTTTGTCTGCCATGCTCTTATGTATGGTCCGTAAAAAGTAGTAATTTTTCCATAACCATAAGAGCTTGTGTTTGGCTTGGAGCTTGATGAAGAACCATTATAAGATTCTCTATCATTGCAAAATCCCGTTGCTCCGTCTATTTTTTTTAATAAGCTTTCTAAATTAGTAGTATTCCACCAATTATACAGTGCGGTTAATATACCACTTTTATTTTCGTTTTTGTGAGCATTTTCATAACTTGTGGTTGGATAGTTTTCTTTACCATACATAAATCCAATGTCCTTATTGTCATTAAATGAAGAATTATATGTTTTACTATTAACAGCATTTTTGCCATTGCCATTGCCAAAACTTTCTTCTTCCCCGGCATAGATTAATCTTATTGTTCCATTACCATTGATGCGAATGATTCGCCAATATAATGCTGTACCTGATGTTGTTTGTCCGAATTTTACCCAATTATTATCAACTGTTCCTCTAAAATAGTAACTTGTTCCATAATCATCATCGGCTTCATATACTCCATTTTCATCAGTTATTTTACAACCTGTCTCACAAGCTGTACCTCCGAAACCCGAAGCTATTCCTTTTGATTTTAAATTTAAATTAGCTAAAGTTTTGTCCGAACTTCCCTTTTCTATAACATCAAAGTACACATAACACTTTGTATTTGTTTTCTTTATTCCTGAAAAAATAAAACCATTTGTAGAATCATAAGTTATTAAAATACCTTGTTGTTGTAACTCATCTTTACCAGTATAATGAACATTACTATTGCCGATAGTACAATATGTATTTTTTTCATTAAATATATATTCTTCCCCTGGGATTTGTTCAGTATCTTTATACACTTGATTTCCTTCATTAATTTTACCACTGCCATCTTCTTCTTTTTCTTGTATTTTTATTCCTAGTAAACTAAAATCGGCTCTAGAATAACTTATTGTACCACTGGCTAATTTCACACTATCGACGGATTTATATTTGGCATAACTCATAAATAAATTAAATATTATCAGAAGTATGGCACACGTTATAAATCCATATAAAAATTTTTTATTACCATTATTTTCTTTACTTAACTTTTCGAATTTCATTTTTATTACTTCCTCTCACATATTTTTCTAATATGATTATACATCAAAAATATGGGTAATGCAAGTATCTTATTTATAAATTATTTTTTTTATACAATATTAATATAAGGAGTGATTATAATGATTAGTATTAATATTGTAGAATTATTAAAAAAGAATGGGAAAACAAAATATTGGCTTTGTCAAAAAATGAATATTACTTCTAGAAATTTAAATAGAATTATTAGAGGAGATACTACTTCAATATCTTTTAAATATATTGAAGAATTTTGTTATTATTTAAATTGTAAGCCGGGAGACTTAATTAAATTAGAAGAAAATAATAAATAAAAAAGAAGAGCTTTACTCTTCAAAATTACTAACATTATGATAGATTTCCGTAACATCTTCGATTTCATCTAACATATTATAAAGTTTAGTAAATACTTCTAAGTCTTCAGAATTTAATTCAACTTTATTTTTAGGGAACATTCCTAATTCGTCTAACTCATAAGATACATCAGGAATTATTTTTTCGATTACATCTTTGGCATTATTAATATCGTTGGGATTAAGACTAATAGTAAGCTCACTAACTTCGGTTTCAAATTCGATTGGTTCAATACCATTTTCTAATAAAGCTTCAAAAATTTCTTCTTCTTGAGTAGTTTTAAAAGAAATAATTGCTAAATAATCATAATTATAAGAAACACTGTTAGTGACACCTAAACTTTTATTTACTTTGTTAAAAGCGGCCCTAACCATACCAACAGTACGATTAACATTATCGGTGAGAGTTTTAATAATTAAAGTAGAAGCACCAGGACCAAAGCCTTCATAAATAACCTCGTGATAATCTTCACCACCGACGCCTTTAGCTTTTTCAATGGCCCGATTTATAATATCACTGGGTACTTGTTCTTTACGAGCTTTTTCAACGATCCGTTTTAAAAAGATATTACTATCTAGTTCAGGACTACCCTTTTTGGCAGCTAAATATATTTCTTTGGCATACGTAGAATATAACTTAGCTTTCATAGCTCCAGTTTTTTGAATACTAGCTTTTCTAACTTCATAGGCTCTTCCCATATAAATTCCTCCTAAAATCTTTTAAGATTATAACACTTTTCAATTATAGATGTCTAGTAATAATTAGAAAAAAAATTGTAAATTAGCTAGATAATTATAAATAAAGTGATTTTTAGAATATTTTTTCTTGATAAGTTTGATTATAGATAAAGGTTGATATATTTTAAAATAATTAATATTTTCATGTTCCATAAAATATTCTAAAGCTTTAATAGTGGTATCTTTATAAGTAGTGGTTTTAAAAAAAGTACTGACCCTTTTATATTTTTTAGAACTTACTTTACGATTTAAAAAACGATAAAATCTTTCATTATGACGTTTAAAGACATATTTTTCACCATCTAAATGTTTTAATATTCTTATAGTATCATAATAGCCCATCATGATATTTTCATTAATTCTTTTAGGGTCTAAATCCATAAGACCACCAAGACTTCTTTTTGATTCAATTATGGTAACATCGGCATTTTCATCATATTTCCGGTGGTGGCCAACACCTTGAACTTTAACTAAATAAATCTTTTTATAGCCTTTATTTAAAAGCATATTTACCGGACCTAAATCATATACTCCCCCATCAATATAATAGTTGTCATCAATTAATTTTTCTTTTTTAAAAAAAGGTAAAAAAGCACTTGCTAGAATATAATCTTTAACTTTATCTTTCGCCATATTTTCTTTATAAAGATATAAAGGTTTTAAATCTTTTAGACGAACTGTACAAAGTCCAAAGTCAATATCACTAGACATTAAATCATCAACATTTAAGTTACTTGAAATTACTTCTTTTAAACCTTTAAGTTCAATGCCTTTCGCGGCAAGAATCTTTAAGATACTAGCAAAAGTAACTTTGACTAAATCCAGATTTAATTCATGAGCATTAATAAGATTAACAAAATCATCAGAGAAACCAAAAACTTTACCCATCGAAAGACTGCGCCAGATTTTGGGTAAATCTTCCCCATGATTGCTTGCGATAATAGCACCATTGATGGCCCCAATTGAAGTACCAGCAACACCATCAATTTTAAGACCACATTCATACATAGCCATATAAACGCCGGCTTGATAAGAACCTCTTACTCCCCCACCTTCTAAAGCAAGACCAATCATTTAGCTTTCTCCTTTATTTTTTTTAAAGATACGAGTAAAAAGATGAGGTTTAGGTTTTCTTTTTAAAAACTTAACAAGCGGTTTAGCAAGAAGACGATTTAAAACCCGAGTTTTTTTAACTTCTCTTTTTAAACGCATATAATAAGAAGATAAAGAATCACTTTGAAAATCTAAAATAGCATTTAATTTAGCACTATCTAATAATTTTTGAGTATAAAAATTTTTATCAATAAAGAAAACATTTAATAAATATTTAAAGCTAAGACCATAAATATCTAGGACATTGGCTAGAATTTCCCGATAAGGAGCAGTTAGAGATTCGCCGCCTCCCACATTGAAAGTCTTTTTATTTAATTCTTTTTCATGATTTAGAGCATTAACTAACATATAACCAGCGTCATTATCCGTGATAGCTTCTGTTTCTTGATTTAATTTAACATTATACATGAAAGAACTTTTTGGAGAACAAAGAACTAAAGGTAATCTTAAAATTGTGTAATTTTTTAATTTCTTTTTAATTAAGTTTTCAGTTTCTAATTTGGTATTACTGTAATAATCTAGGGAAGTTAAATGTGGTTTATCCTCAAGAGAAGCTTCTTTAATATCACCATAAATGGTGGTAGATGAAGTATAAATAAAGAAACAATCAGGATTATAAAAGTTTAGAGCTTTAATAATATTTTCAGTTCCATTATATTCCACTAGTTTACTTAAATCCTTCTTAATATCCGCGAGGGGTGGTAAAACACTAGCAAGATGGATAATATAATCTTGATCTTTAACTAAAGCTTCCATTAAAACAGAATCGTTAATATCCCCATAGATAATATTAATCCGGCGACGATATCTTTTTAATTTTTTTTGATTATTTTTAGTACGTAAATCAAGGGCCGTAATTTCATACTTACCTTCACTTAATAAATATTTAATTGTTTTTAAGCCAATACTACCACTGGCACCTGTAACTAAAACTCTTTTCATGTTTTCCTCCTATAAAAATACAGCAATAACTTCAATTAAACAACCAATTAATAACCCCCAAATAGTTTCTTTTGCTTTTAAATGATGAAGTAATTCTGGCAGTAATTCTAAAATAGTGATATATAAAATCATTCCTAAAGTAATACTTGTAATGATACCTAATAATAAATTACTTAAACTACCAAAACTTAAGAAAATAAGACCACCAATTAAACTTGATATAGTAAGCATAAAAATAGCAAATTTATTTTCTTTAAAACTTAAAGTACTAAAAATATGGGTTCCTAAAGGAATGTTATGGAGAGCTACTGATAGAAAAATCATTAAGCCTACTTTGAAATCTGTAAGAGCTAGGCCAAAGATAGCTCCCCCTTCTAAAATATTATGAAGAATTAAACTAATAATCGTAATTAAACCAATATGATGGATATGAGAGAGATGTTCTTTTTTATCATCATTATGTTCTTGGTGGTCATGGTGATGATCAGGGATGAAGAAATCTAAAAACTTTAAGATTAAGAAACCTAAAAGAATAAATATTAAAGGAATACTTAAGGTAGATAAAGAATTTAGATTAGGAAATAATTCTTGTAATTCAGGTATTAAATCAAAGAATATTAAGCCTAACATAATAATAAAACTTAAAGCACAGCTAAAATGTTCGAGCTTTTCTTTATTTTTAAATTTTAAAGAAATTAAACCACCTATTCCAAAAAAAAGACCAGTTACAAGTGTTAAAATTAAACCATAAATTTTAGCCATATAATTTCACTCCATAATAATTATACATGTATTTTAAGAAATTGGCAAATAAAAAAGAAAAAAAGCCATTTGATTAGACATCAAATAGCCTTAATAGCTCTTTTTAAATTAACTAAATAAATCGAAATAATCGTTATTAGATTCTCTTATATCAACATCTTTAACTACATCGGTAACTAAGTTAGATAAGAATAAAATGTTAATAATAAAACTAAGAACTAACCAAACAAGTACTAAACCACTTAAAGTATAAGCTTTTTTATCAGCACTAGGATTAGAAATTCTTAAATATCCTAAGAGGAAGTTAAAGAAGCAAGCAACTTCAATAACTAGACCAATTAAAGCACCAACCCAAGTTAAAATATTTAATGCATACATAAGCGCCATGATTAAATTCGTAATAACTGTTGGGGCATAACTAGTTGCATATAAACTAATAGATTTCTTATAATCTAAAGCACCTTTACCACAAATTTTATTAGTTATAAAAGCAATGGTAATAGGAATAAATGATAAGATAAAATTAATTAAAGTCATACATAAGAAAATCTTAAAATATGGCAAGCCAATCGCGTCATTAATATTAGCACCAATAAAAGAACTAAATAAACTAATTAAAGATGAGAAACTACTCATAACACATAAACCATAAGTTATCGCAATAACGGCAAGCATAATGATATTACCAATAGTATCTTTTTTAGCTACTTCAGCATCAATAGTAGTTGCTGGTTTTTTATACATACCTAAGACTGTATCTAAAAAATTCTTTCCATATTTAACTAAAGCGTCAGTATTAATATTAGGGGTACTTGGAGTAGCTTTATTTGCAGTACAATCACAAGTCTCACCTTCGCTTAATTCTTTACCACATTTAGTACAGAATCTTTTTTCAACCTTTACTTCTTCAGTTTCGGATACTTCTACCTCAGGCTTGCTTTCTTCAGTAGTTACTTCTTTTTCAGCAACTTTTTTAGAAACATCAGCAACTTCGCTTTCGGTTTTCTTTTTTGTTGTTTTTACTTTTTTTTCTTCAGCCATTTTACTCACACTCCTTTAAATCTATTTATATAAATATGGCTCAACTAAATAAATATAGAAACGTTCTGTCCAAGCAGACTTATTAGAAGTTTCAAAAACAATTTTTAAATCATCAACATCTTTAATATCTAAAGTGATTTCTAAATTATCTTTCGTATCTTTGGTAATTGTATCAGTTTTAAATAACTCCTTGTCATCACCATAAATAATAAATTTACCAGAATATTCTTTAGGCCAATCAGGACCTATCACAATTTTGGTTTTTAAGGTTTTATAAGATTTATTTAAACGATAAGTTCGATAAGCATTTTCACCATCAAATGAGAAATACAAATAATTATCATATTTTTCTTCATTAATAGTTGTACTATAAGTAGAATCATTACTATGCGCATATTCTACGACATATTTATTAACTAGTTTGTCAGGAAGTAAACTTTCTAATTCACTTTTTAGATCTTCTAAGTCTTGATATTCAGAATTATCTTCATTAATATTTTTTAAAACATCATTTAATAAATCAAGCGCGGGATAATATTCTAACTTTTCTTTTTTCGTAGTAATTATTTGTTTTACTAATTTAATAGCTTCATTTTCATAATTAGTAACTAAGTCTTGATAATCTTTAGTAGTACTTAAATCAAGATTATTAGAAATAGTATTCTTTTTTAGATAATCTAAAGCGTCTAAATATTTAGTTAATTTGTCTTCTAAAGAAGCATTATCGTCAATTTTATAATCTTCGGCGATTTTAGCTTTGAAGCTTTCTAATTCATCTTTTACATAATCACTAATATATTCTTGAGCAGTTTTATAATAAGAATCTTCTTCCGTAACTTTTATATAATAAATATATTTAGTATAATTATCTTCTTCTTTACTACCATATAAATAATTTAATTTAGAAGAATATAAATCTTTTAATTCACTACTAAACTTTTCATAGTCTTCATTATTAAGCATATAATCAATACCATCATAATAAGAATAAATACTATAAATAGCTCCATTTACTTTATCATAAGCCTCTACTAAAGAATCTTTATCTTTATAGTTAGTATTAAAGTTTTTAACCCAGTTATTAACCTCTTCAAAAACTGTTTTTTTAATATCATTTAAAACATCTAAATTAGTGCGATTATCTTTTAAAATTTCACCAATACTTACTAATTCTTTTGTATAATTATCATGATATTTAGCATAATAAGTCTCTAAATTATCGCGGACTTTTTTAACAGGATTATTTAAAAGAATAGTTAAAAAAATGATAGCTAAAACAATAATGATAGTGACACTTCCCATGATTATTTTACTTTTTTTAGGAAGTTCTTTAAAGTTTTTAATTATTTCATTTATTTTACTAGGTTCAGTTATATCAAATTTATGTCCACATTTTTCACAAAATTTAGAGCCAGGTTCGTTTTTAGTTCCACATTTTTCGCAATACATAAAAACAACTCCTTCTAATATTTAATTTTACAATATTTTTAGAATAAAATAAAGACTTTTCTAAAAAAAATTAGATATTTACATTAGTTATTTAATTTCTGATTAATAAGATTATAATTATCTTGTAAACGTTTATTATTAGGATTTATTTCTAAAGCTTTTAAAATATTTTCTAAACTTTCGGGATAAAGTTTTAAATTATAAGCTACAATGGCCATTAATTCATAAATATAATCATTCCAAGCGAAAGCTTCATTGATATATATCGGGGGTTTAGTTTTAATTAAGAATGCTTTAGTTAATAATTCGTAAGCTTCTTCATATCTTTGTTCATTTGAGTAAACTTGAGCTAATTCTACATACCCTTCTCTTAGATATGAAGCTTCTTTAATAGCTTCTTTAAACCACATTTCAGCTTCTTTAGGCCTTTTTAAATTAAGATAACTTCGAGCGATAAAACGCATAGAAGCACATCTTTCAGCATCCCAAGTTGCCGTAGGTAAATTTAAATGTTTAATTAAAGTATCAATGCATTTGTTCCATTTTTTATAATACATATATTCCCGACCTAAATAATGCATATTGCGATCATCTTCGGGATTTTCTTTAACGCTTAATTCTAACAAAGGTAAATAATTACTCCGAGATTTAGTACGATCAGGATAATGATTTAAAGTTACATCTTCCGCGATTAATTCTTTTTCATTGGGCAAAACATTTAAAACTTCATGAACA
>CANQBY010000043.1 GCA_947589695.1 uncultured Bacilli bacterium | reverse complement strand
CTTTTCCGGTTCCAGTAGGGCTAATCACTATGGATGAAGTAGTATTTGCTGGAGGATATCCTGGTAAAAACAATAATAGTTCTAGAGCATATTATCTATATACGAATCAGTATTATTGGACAATGTCTCCGATTAGCTTTACCGCCCCGACTAGCTTATTGGATAGTGATGCTCAAGTGTTCTGTGTGCTTACTAGTGGCGGCATCCACAATTGCCGCGTGACCAGCACTAATGGTGCGCGTCCAGTAATAAATCTCAAAGCTAGTACAACATTTAAATTCACAGATAATGAAACAAAAGGAACTGTGGATAATCCTTATATTGTGGAATAAACATCTTGCCTTTAGTGCGAACCTTTTTATCTAAAGGCAAGTTATATTTTTATTACTTTATATTGATAGGTTTTTAAAGCCTATCTTTTTTTAAAAAATTTTCTTGCTTAAACCCATATCTTTATATATAATAAAGATAGAAAAGAGGATATAAATGATTACAATAACTAAAGATTTAAATAAAGCTACATGTGTTACTCATGCTGGTAATTTTCATGCTGATGATGTTTTTTCTACGGTCTTTTTAGAAAAATTATATGGCAATATTACTTTGATTCGGTTAAAAGAATATCAAGACGATGGCACTAAGCTTGCTTATGATATTGGTCTTGGTAAGTTTGATCATCATGGTGCTACCTATGACTCTAAACGCCCCAATGGTATCCATTATTGCAGTTTTGGCCTCTTGTGGCAAGCTTATGGCCTTGATTATTTAACCCAAATTAAAGTCGCTGATCCCAAGAAAACCTTTGAAGTTTTTGATTATTTATTAGTTAATTGTATCGACGCTGTAGATAATGGCGAATTTTCTATCACTACCGATTATAATGTTTATTTAATTGATAGTTTAATTGCTTTATTTCGTCCGCGTTTTGATATTAAAGAAGACGAAGATAAATCCTTTTTAGAAGCTGTCTCATTTGCTCGAATTATTTTTGATAAAGTTTTAGAGGATAGTATTTCTAAAGTAAAAGCTATCAACATTATAAAACCTTTAATCCCCACCATTAAAGATAAAATTTTAATTTTACCCGAGTCACTTCCCTATGAATTTGCTATTTTTAATCTTAACTTAGATGTTAATTTTGTAGTTTATCCATCAAAACGCGAATGTTATGCTGCCCATACTGTTTCTACAACTTATAAAGGTTTTACTCCTAAGATTCCTTTTAAAAAAGAATGGGCTGGTTTAAGAGATAACGATTTAGTTCAAATAACCGGTCTTAAAACTGCTCGTTTTTGTCATCGTAATTTATTTTTATTTACTGCTGATTCTAAAGAAGATGTAATAAAAGCCATTTATTTAACTTTAGAAAGTAAGTAATTTTAAATAATATTAATAAATAGATAATAATACTAAGAATTAAGCTAAAAGTTTGCCAAAAGTAAACTTTTTTAATTGACAAAATTCGACTTCTAATATATATTTATATTGTATGAGAATATGATAAACAAACCATATTTTTATCATTTATATTTATCTTAGTTATGATGGGCAGTATTATCTTAACTACGAACGTGGGAGGGATTAATATGAAAACCGTTGATAAATATTTAAAGTTCAAAGAACTCTATCAAGATTATGTAATTTTGATTAAATCTGGTAATTTTTATTATTCTTTTGAAGATGACGCTTATATCTTAAAATACTTATTTAATTATCAAATTCGGGAAAACAAAGTGGGTTTCCCCATGAGTGCCAAAGCCAAAGTTAAAAGTGTTCTTAATCGCCATAATATTAATTTAATTGAAATAATTGATGATTATGCCTATGTTTTAGAAACTAAAAACACCAATGCTTATCAAGAAAAACTCGCGGAAGCTAAGAGTAATATTTTAATTTCTAATATGCTAAATAATTTAATGAACGCGATTGAAGTTAAAATAAAAGCTGAAACTGCTAATTACAATCTTATCAAGGAGTTTGTCGATGAACTCTAACTTTACTCTTTTAAATAATGCTAAAAAAACTATTAATTATATTAATAAACAATTAATAAATTATCCCAAAAGTGAAGTAGTCTTAAAACAAAATATTGAAAAAAATATGTATGAAATTATTGAACTCATTTTCTCTTATAGTATAAATGATATTGAAAGAATAAAATTAAAATATTTAAAAGATTTAATCATTAAATTATCAATGCTTGATTATTATATTGCCACTTCTTTTGAAAAAAGAATAATTAGTAAGAAAAAATTTGAATCTACCTCTCTTTATATCATAGAAATTCGGAAAATTGCTTATGGAATCATTAAAACCATCAAACAAACCCCAAGTAAGTTATAATGATTTAGTTGATATTGATAAAATAAGAGAGATGTATCAAGTTATTCGCACTAAAACCAAAAATCGTGGCAAACTCCATAAATTTGAATTATTTTATTCGAGCAATATAATTAGTATTTTAACCGTTTTAAAAAATAAAACCTATAATCATAGTCATTATAATGTCTTTTTAGTTCATGAACCCAAATATCGAATAATTATGAGTGAAATCATGAGTGATAAAGTGGTTAATCATTTAATTAGTAAATATGTATTATCCCCAGGTATTACTCCTCATCTTATTCCCCAAAATGTTGCCACTCGTGTTGGTAAAGGAACTAAAGAAGGTATTCGTTATGTTAAAATGTATGTTAATAAATTAAAACTTAATTATGATAAAGTCTATTGTTTAAAATGTGATATTAAAAAGTATTTTTATAGTATTGATCATGAATTAATCTTAAATAAGGTTAAAAGATTTGTTACTGATCCCGAAATATATAATATAATCCAAAATATTATTGATTCTACCGATGCCGATTATGTTAATTCTAATATTAAAAGAGTTGTTAATAAAGAAATCGAACGAATCAAAAAACTTAATATTTCTGATAAAGAGCAAAAAATAAGTGAATTAAAAAGAATCCCTTTATATTCTAAAGGAAAAGGCCTACCTATTGGTAATATGACATCTCAGTTATTAGCCATCTATTTCTTAAATGATTTAGACCACTATATTAAAGAAAAACTATATTGTAAATACTACGTTCGTTATATGGATGATTTTGTTATTTTTGATCATGATAAAGAACATTTAAAAGAACTTAAAAAACAAATTGAAGAAAAATTAAAAGAATTTAAATTAGAACTTAATCGTAAAACAAATATTTATGACTTAAATCATGGCTTTGGCTTTTTAGGCTATCAATTCTTATTAAAAGGTAAAAAACTAATTTTAAAAATTAATCCCCAAACGAAAAGACGCATCAAACGCAAAATGCGCAAACTAAAAAAAATTAATGCTTCTAATTATGAACAAGTAAAAGCCTCATATATGGGCTATTTATCTGTTGCTCATACCAAAAATTTAATTAAAAAAATGGATTTATAAATAAAAAAAGTGCATATTGCACTATATAGACCTATCTTGGGTCTTTTTCTATATGATAGAACAATAACATAATGTTAATAATTCCACAAACACCCACAATCGCATAAATAATTCTTGATATTACTGAAGCATCTTCAAATAAACTAGCAACTAAGTTAAAATCAAAGAACCCAATTAAACCCCAGTTAATAGCTCCAATAATTGTAAAAATTAATGCTATCTTTTGTAATGTTTCCATTTTCTCACACCCTTTATTTATATTATTACCATTAGTATTCTTTTTATACCAAAAATTATCTTTTTTAATTTAATGAATATTTTCAAAATCTAACAATATAGTTAAATTAGAAAAGGAAGTGTTTTATGAAAAAAATAGCTCTACTAGTTGTGAGCTTAATGTTATTAGTAACTGGCTGTGGTAAAAAAAGTTCTGAAGATTTAATGCAAAAATTTGCCGATAGCATTACTAATAGTAAGTCTTATATTTTAAAAGGTAATATGGAAATCATTAGCAATGAAGAAACTTATACTTATAGTTTAGAAGCTAGTTTTTTAAAAGATAATTATTATAAAGTAACTTTAGTAAATCAAACTAATAATCATGAACAAGTAATTTTAAGAAATGATGATGGGGTCTATGTCGTAACCCCCAGTCTAAATAAGAGTTTTAAATTCCAAAGTGAATGGCCTGATTCTAGTAGCCAAACTTATATTTTATCTTCACTTTTAAAAGATATGAAAAATGACACCAATTGTAAAATTACCGAAAATGAAGATGGTTATTTAGCCCAATCAAAAGTAAATTATCCCAATAATAGTGAGTTGAGTTATCAAAAAATTTATTTTGACAAAGATCTAAATTTAGAAAAAGTTGAAGTATATAATAATAATGATACCGTGTGTATAAAAGTTATCTTTACTTCTCTAAACTTAAAAGCTAAACTTGAAAAGGAAGATTTTGCCCTTGAAGACTTAATCGATACCAGTATCACTGAAACTAAACCTGAAGCAAATAAAAATACTTCTACCAATAATAACGAGACAAATTCATCCCAAGAAAATAACCAAACTACCAATAACCAAAGTTCTAATGCTTCATCTGATAAATATTCGAATAATTCCAACCTTAATGATAAATACTCCAACAATTCCAATATTACCGATTCTAATAGTTGTTCTGGTGAAGAATGTGATACTAAAACCAGTATTTTAGATAGTATAATTTATCCTTTATATATACCTAGTGAAACTTATCTATCCAACAGTGAGAAAGTAGATACTGACGAAGGAAATCGGGTTATTTTAACTTTCGCTGGTGATAAAAACTTTGTTTTAATTGAAGAAGTAGCTACGGTATCAAATGAATTTGAAATTATACCTGTCTATGGTGATCCTATTATGTTAAGTGATACTATCGCTGCGAAAAGTGCTAATTCCATGTATTGGACTAGCAATAATATCTCTTATTATTTAACTAGTAATGACTTATCGACATCCGAAATGGTTACTATCGCTGAATCTCTTGGTAATATTACCACTGTATCTGTTGGCAAATAAGTCTTAAAAATTAGTAATTTCAATCTAAATTTCTAAAAAAAGAAGGGTCATTTTCTTCTAAAACCTTAATAAATAAACACGAAGCGAAGAAAGTTAGTTGCTTTCTTCCTTTTTTCTTGCTATAATTTAAATGGTGAAGAAAAATGACAGCAAAAAAAAGCAGAAAAAGAATAAAAGAGGAAAAATACTATAATGAAGATGAAAATGATGTTAAACGTTTAATCATCATTGTCGTTGGTTTAATAATCGCTATCGTCCTAATTTATTTTCTAACTCGGATTTTTGTAACAAAAGACTTATTTCATAAGGAAGAAACCAATAATTATACGGCCGGTCAAGTAAATTATAATACTACTTTAATTGGTGCTATGTTTAATAAACCCGAATCTGAATATTATGTTATGATTTTAGATAATTCCAAGAGTGATTCTGTCTATTATACCGGCTTAATGAGTAATTATACTAAGAATGAAGACGCTCTAAAAGTTTATCTTGCTGATTTATCTCAAGAATTCAATAAAAAATATTTAAGTGATAAAGCTAATTTAAAAACTAATGATTTATCTCAGTTTAAAGTATCAGGCCCAACTTTAATTAAAATCAAAAACAAAAAGATTACCGAAACTTATACTGAAGAAAGTAAAATATCAGAAGTTTTAAAATATGTAGTTTCTGACGATAGTGAAGATTAAGATATTTTAGATACCCTCTAAAGTATCTTTTTTTAAATTTTATTCTTTATCTTTATCTATTTTTATGATATGATTATATCAGTAGTATAAAAACTAGGTCAAGGTGAGAAAATGAATAATAAAAATCATGGTTTTAATTTAATGTGGACTCTTATAATTGTTGTTATTACTAGTATTGTATCCGCTTTAACAACTGGTGTAGTAGTCTATAACAATAATAAATTATCCAATAAAATAAGTTATGCTGACTTATCTAAAGATGAAAGTTTAAATCAATTTTTGGAAGTTTATGCCAATATTCTATCGGAATATTACGAAGATATTGACAAAGATAAATTATTAGAAAAAGCCATCGCGGCCATGATGAGTTATTTAGGTGATGATTATACCACTTATTTAGATGATGATGCCACGAACGAATTAGTCGAAAGTTTATCCGGTGAATATGTTGGTATCGGGGTATCTATTAACAATTCTGATAAATCAATTTCTAAAGTTTATGAAGACACTCCCGCATTTAAAGCTAATCTTCAAGCTGGGGATGTTATAGTGGGCTTTAATGATGTTGATGTAAGGGAAGTATCAGCTTCGGAAATTGTTAAAATGATTAAAAACAATAATGGCCCTTTTACTTTAAAGTTAATGCGCGGTGCCGATGAAATATCGGTTACTCTTGCAGCCGAAAAGATTATATCTCCTAATATTGATTATTACTTATTGCCGGAAAGTACCACTGGTTATTTACAGATTACGGCATTTTCGAAAACCTTAAGTGAACAAGTAAGTAAAGCTTTAAATAAAATGGAAGAATCTGGTATGACCAATCTTATCATCGATTTAAGAAACAATACAGGTGGTTATTTAGACGCCGCCGAAGCTGTTGCCAATAAATTTTTAGCAAAAGATAAACTCATATATAGTTTAAATTATAAAAATGAAGTAACCAAATATGTTGATAAAACTGAAGAAGCTAGGACATATGATATTATTATTCTTTTAAATGGCAATTCAGCCTCTGCTTCTGAAATTCTTGCAGCTGCCCTTCAAGATAGTTATGGTGCTAAAATTGTCGGAGAAACTTCTTTTGGCAAAGGTAAAGTACAACAAACAATGGAACTAGAAGACGGCTCGATGGTAAAATACACTTCTGCTCGGTGGCTAACTCCTAAGGGTATATGTATTGATGGCGCCGGTATTGCTCCTGATTATCCAATTAGCAACGAAGAGGTAAAAGACGAAGAAGGAAATGTTACTGAAATAATCGATCGCCAACTTGAAAAAGCCCAAAGCATTTTAAATGCTAATATCAATTAACTTGATCATAAATTTTATTTTATAAGAATATCTAACCTATTAGCTATTCTTTTTTATTGAATTACTAAAGTAAACTAACCTTGATTAGAAACATATCTAAAAAATACCAGTATTTTAATATTTAAAGGTACCATTTGTTTGGTTAAAATATCCCAAAGGAAATCTTCTCATAAATAAATTTTGTGATTTTAAAATTTTATGATATAATATAGATAGTTGTAAAGCCAAGGCGAGGAGTATCAAAATGAGTAATAAAATCAAAGTAGGCGATAAGTTGCAAATTCATTGCTATAAACATAATGGTAAACTTCACCAAGTTTGTGATGAAGCTATAGTTTTAGATGTCGGTCGAGACTATATTATTGTGGCTAATAATCGCGCTAAATTAACCGAAGCAGATGGTCGCAGTTACCACGCTAAAGAACCGGCAATTCTCTTTTTCTTCAAAAAAAGATGGTTTAATGTAATTGGCCAATTAAAAGAATATGGTTTATTTTATTACTGTAATATTGCAACTCCTTATATTATAGATGGTGATATTATCAAATATATTGATTATGACCTTGATTTAAGAGTATTTCCTGATGGTGGCTTTAAAGTTTTAGACTACAACGAATACAATTATCACCGCAAACTCATGAATTACCCTAGTGATATTCAGTTGATAATCAAAAGTGAATTAAGTAGCTTAATAGAAATGAAAAGGAATAATGAAGGTCCTTTTAAAGAAGGTTTAATTAATAAATATTATAATATTTATCAAGAATTAACTCAAAATTCTGATCAATCATCAGAAAATTAAAATAAATAGTTAAGTTTTGAATAGAATAAATAGCTAAGGTTTGACTAAAATAAAAGGCCGAGATTTGGCTAAAATAAATATTTAACAATCGGCTAAAAAATATAATAGTCTTAATAGCCTTAAGCAGAATAAAATAAAAATATTAAAAAAATCAAAAGAGATTAAAAAATATTAAATAAATGTAAAAATCAAATAAATTAAAAACCAAATAAATTAAAAATCAACTAAATATAAAGCCAAATAATTAAAAAAAGTAAAAATTAGCTAAAAAAACAGATTAAAATTAAAAAAATGGATTAAAATTAAATTGTAAATAAAATTTAAGCATTAATAATTTGTTTAATCATATATTATATAGTAAAGTTATATAGATATAGAGTAAAACAAAATGTAGAAATAAATTTACTATTCAATTTTTATAAGTCAAAACAGGAATTTTTAAAAATTTTAAATTAAAAAATCAATAAAATTTAAAATAACGCTTAAAAATGATTATAAAAAATGATTATTTTAGTGATTTTTCGAAAGAAAAGGTGGAAAATATTTAATTAATGGTCCTAAAATTTTAAAAAATATAAAATTAATTAAATATTAAAATTAAAAATTATTAAAAATTAATTCGCCAAAAAAGTTCCAAAATTGCCAAAAATTCCTAAAATCTTCCAAAAAAACCAAAAAAATGAAAAAAATCGAAAAAAATTGTTGACATTATTTCTACATTTTGTTATATTACTATTGCACTTGACAAAAAGGCTGAAAAAGCCAAGAAAAAAGTGTAAAAAAAATGAAAAAAGTTGTTGACAAAGCTTCGTGAAGTATGATATATTAAATACACGCGATGCAAAAGAAGCAACGCAGAAATGATCTTTGAAAACTAAGTTAAAAAGTCAATTTTGAGTAGCTTAGATTAAACTTTAGATATAAGATTTTATTAATAAATCTTTTTTATTGAGAGTTTGATCCTGGCTCAGGATGAACGCTGGCGGCATGCCTAAGACATGCAAGTC
>CANQBY010000042.1 GCA_947589695.1 uncultured Bacilli bacterium | reverse complement strand
AACCAGTATTGCTTTGCGCAGGATATCCTCCGGCAAGTACTACTTCATCCGCTGTTATGAGTCCAATTGGATGTTCTAATAAATGATTTCCCTGCTTACTATCTTTAACTGTATATAAATCTCTACTGACATCCTCACACCTGAGCGTTGGATTTAACACAGTTCCACTAGACTTATAACTACCATTGGTTTGAACAAATCTATGAAAAGCTCCATAAGCAGTCGCTTTGTTTCCATACCCTCTCTGATTCCGATTAGAATTTTCACTAGACCACCATGCTTGACCATCTGGAGCTATTGACCTATCACTACAAAAGCCGGCATTTGTATCAATTCTTTCTCCATATGTTTTAAGATTAGTATTATACCAATTATTTAATTCATTTAAAATAGTACTTGGTTCAGAACCATCATGCGCTGTATCATAAGAAGTCGTTGTTGATGTACCATTATTAGTAAAACCAACATAAGAATTATCATTAAATTGTGCATTAAATTGTTTCCTATCTAATGCATTTTTACCATTATTATATGAACCTAAAGCACTGCTGCTCTCACCACCATATATTAATCGTATTGTCCCATCTCCATTAATCCGGATTATTCTCCACAATTTATCAGCAAATTGTACCCAATTATTACCAACAGTTCCACGATACACATAACTCTTTCCATCACTATCTTCAGTCTCAAATAATCCACTATCAGATTGATAACAACCACTACCGCAAGCTGTTCCTTTTATTTCTGGAACTTTGCCTAGACTATTTTGATTTAATTTTGCCAAAGTATCTTCAGCAGTATATTTTTTCTCATTAAAATATAATACACACTTACTTCCTTTTTTTAATTTACCTATAATATGTTCCCCATTGTCGTTGGTATATAATGTCACCTCATCATGATGGTTTTTATCTGTTGTATAACAATAACTTCTTCCACTATCTATCTCGTAACCTTTTGTAGGCATTTCGGTAATTTCTTGATCATCCTTTGTATTTCCGGTATCATTTATATACATAGCGATAATGTTTAAATCTGCTGCCGAATAATTTATGGTTCCACTCGCTAATTTCACACTATCGACGGATTTATATTTTGCATAACTAAAAATTAAATTGATTATAATAATAAGTAGAACACCCATTATTAAACCACATAAAAGCCATTTATATTTACTACCACTATTAATGTCTAACTTTTCATATTTCATATTTTCATTACTCCTCTATCATAGAAATTTCTAGTTTATATATTAATTATAAGTTGTGATAGAGTATTTGTCAATATAAATATCGGTATTTTCCAGTATTTTATTACGTTTAAAAATATACATGAGAAAATAGAATTGGTGATTTTATGGCTATGTATGGAACTAATCTAAAAGCTTTAAGAGAAAGAATAGGAATAAGTCAAAGTAAATGTGGAAAACTTATTAATTTAGACAGTGGAACTTATTGTCATTATGAACAGGAAGATTTGCTTATGCCTTTAAAGCATTTAATTACTATATGTAATTATTTTGATGTTTCTATGGATTATATATTTGGTTTTACAAAAATTAAAAAATATAAAAGTTTAATTAAAGAATATGATATAAAGCAAGTGGGATTAAGACTTAAGGCATGGCGTAAAGAAAATAAAATAACTCAAGTGGAACTAGCGAAAGAATTAAATACAACTCAATCAGTTATTGCCGATTATGAGCGAGGAAGATATTTAATTGCAACACCTTTTTTATATACGATTTGTAAAAATTATAAAATTTCGGCTGATTATCTTTTAGGTAAAATTGAAAGAAAAATTACTTTAAAATAATTATTTATCTTTTATGAATTTTTTAAAAAGAAAAAAGACTAAATGTCTTTTTAACGAAAATAGATAATAAAACTATAGGGTAATCTAGCTAGGGGTAAGGTAAGCATAAGAATTAAATTTTCTTTATTTTCTTCGAAGGGTTTGATAACATTACAAGATTCAATAAACTTATGAAGTTGCATTACTTTATCTTCATTTTTGGCTAGAGAATTAATATTTAAAAATTCAATTATTATTGCTAAAATAAAGATAATAAATCCAAATCTTAAAAATAAAGGATTATATAAAACTAAGCCTAAGATAATAATTAAATAAGAAATAGGAACCATAAGAGAAGTAAATTTATGAGTTTTGGGGATTCTTTTTTCATTTGAATTAGTTTCTAGGGCAATATTAATTGCTACTATACCAGCATATAAATCTTCTCCATCAAATACTTCATCAGATAATTTAATAACATTACGTTCATAATTATAATGATCTAATAATTTACCAGGTTTTTTGATAATATGAGGTTCTTCTTTAGTTAATTTGCTAGAGACTATTTTTGCTATTTCAAAACCAGATAATTTAGTTTCATTGGGAATAGCTTTTAGATCTTTCATTAAATTTCTAACTAAGAAATTGAATATTAATATGATTATGATGGCGATAACAAATAAGATATCAATTATAATCATTAGGCTACCTCATAGATAGTTCCTTCGCGAGTATCTTTTAAAATAATTCCTTTTGTTAATAATTCATTTCGAATATTATCGGCAGTTTGGAAATCTTTATTTTGTTTAGCTTCATTTCGCTTTTCAATCATTTCTTGGATATAAGCCTCATCAACTGCTTTAGTTTCTTTTTTGGTTAAATCTAAAGATAACACTTGATCAAAATATTTGATTAATTCATATTTAGTGGTATCGGTAGTATCTTCTTTTAAAACTTCATATACTAAAGTTAAAGCATTCGCAGTATTTAGATCATCACTTAAACAATCTTTAAATTTGGTTTGATAGGTTTTTAGAATTTCTTCATCAACACTTTCATCTTGTTTTAAATTTTCTACTTTATTTTTTAATTTTTTATAAGCATTTTCGGCTCCTTTTAAAGATTCCATACTAAATGTTAGTTGTTTGCGGTAATGACTTTGTAAAACAAAGAAACGGTAACTTAAAGGATTAAACCCTTCTTCTTCTAAGTAAGATACTGTTAAAGTTTTACCTTTAGACTTACTCATTTTACCGGAAGCGTCATTTAAGTGTTCACCATGAACCCAATATTTGCACCACTGGTGGCCTAAATAAGATTCACTTTGCGCTATTTCATTCGTGTGATGAGGAAAAATATTATCAACTCCCCCACAGTGAATATCTAAGTATTCGCCTAAATATTTAAGCGAGATTCCAGAACATTCAATATGCCAACCAGGATAACCTAAACCAAAAGGACTTTCCCATTTTAGTTCTTGATCTTCGAATTTAGATTTGGTAAACCATAAAACAAAGTCGGTTTTATTTTTTTTGTTAGTGTCTTCTTCAACGGTATCGCGAACGCCACTGATTAGTTCTTCGCCTACGTGATTTGTTAAACGGTAATAATCTTTTAGTTTAGAAGTGTCAAAATAAATATTACCACCGGCTGCATAAGCATAGCCAGTATCTAATAATCTGGTAATTATTTTAATATATTCATTAATATTTTCAGTCGCCGGACTTACAATATCCGGTTTTTTAATATTTAATTTTTCCGTATCTTTAAAGAAAGCGTCCGTATAAAACTTAGCAATATCTAAAACTGTTTTATGCTCTTTTTTGGCACTATTAACCATTTTATCAACACCAGTATCGGCATCACTACTTAAATGACCAACATCCGTGATATTCATAACTCTGGTTACATCGTAACCTAAAAGTCTTAAAGTTTTTTCTAAGATATCTTCCATGATATATGTGCGTAAATTACCTATATGGGCATAACTATAAACAGTAGGTCCACAAGTGTACATTTTTACCTGTCCTTCAGTCCAGGGAATAAATTCTTCTATTTTTCTTGATTCAGTATTATATATTTTCATAAGATTTCCTCCTAATAATATTATATTATAAAGTTGGGCGATTGAAAAGAAAAAAATTGTTTTAGGGTATAATAAAAGAACAATTTATGATAAAATTAGGAATAGTAGGTGATTAGTTATGAAAGTAGAACAAAAAACTTTAATTTTTAGTGCAGTAATAAATTTTTTAGTGGCAGTCTTAAAAATTGTCTCAGGAAGTATGATGGGTTTTGCGACTTTAATTGCCGATGGTTTTTATACAGCAAGTGATTTTATTACCGATATTTTAGCAATCGTTGGAGCCCAAGTTGGGAAAAGACGACCTAGTAAACGCTACCCACTGGGATTTGGAAGTTTTGAAAATATCATGCAGATAATAATGGGATTTATGATATTATTAGTAGGAAGTGTGGTTTTATTTTTAAGTCTTAGTTTAAGTTATAGTAAACCTAATCTTTTAGTATTATTGCCATTATTAGTGGCAATTGGATTAAAATTTTATAGTTCAAAAATGCTTTTAATGGTAGGTAAAAGAATAAATAGTAGTATGCTCGTAACTTCAAGTAAAGAATCTTTTTTAGATGTTATTTCTTCAGCATTTATTATTTTAGTAGTTTTTATAGGACTTGTTTTTCCGGAGATAGATAGATTTGCAAGTGTAATAATTGCAGCACTAATTATATATCAAGCAATAAAAATTATTTATCAAAATATTTTAGCAGTTATTGGGGAAGCTACAAAAAATGAAAAAATTGAACAAGCTTTAGAGGATATTTTTAGGAAATATCGAAAAATTAAATTAAATGAAGCGACTATTATTAAACATGGCCCTTTTTATAATTTAATTTTAAATATTAATATTAATAAAGATTATACCATAGCAAGTTTAATTAAAGCGGAAATGAATATAAAACAAGAAATTAAAAAAAGAAAACTGAAAGTAAGATTAATTGATTTTGATATAGATAGTAAGATTAGAAATTAATTTACATATCAGTAAAGTTTTCCCGAACTATTTGATGAGGTAATTCATTAATAACTAAGCTATTCGTGGTTAATAAAAGGGAAGCAATAGAAATGGCATTTTTAAGAGAATTTACAACAACACTAGTGGGATCAATTACTTTTGTGGTAGTAATATTTTCATATTCACTCGTGTTAACATTATAGAGAATTTGAAAATTTTCTTTTATAATTTGGGAGATAATAGATTTATAATCTAAAGCGGCATTTTCTAAGATAGTGATTAGAGGTTTAGTTAAAGCCTCTTTTATTATGATATCGCCCTGGGTTTTAGGATTTAACTCATAAGCCAGTTCATAAAGAATTAAGCCACTTCCCGGAAGAAGGCCACCTTCGGCACTTTTTAGGGCACATAAAGCGTCTTCATAACGCATTTTCTTTTCGCGGCGTTCAGTATCCGTAGGAGCACCAATATTAATAGTAATTAAACCTTTAGTAAGCATGCTTATTCTTTTTAGAGTATCCGGACTCATTTCGTTACTTGTTTCATTTGCTTGTAAATTTTTGATTAAGTTATTTATTTCAGGGCGAGGAGAAAAACTTAAAAGAGTATTTTTAGGATCAATACTAAGGGAATTTACTTGGCCTAAAGTGCTGATGTTGACATTAGATAAATTAGATACTATTAAAGACTCGGAAATGGTGGCAATATCCTCTAGAATAGAAATTTCGGAGTAACCATAACCGGGAGTTTTTAAAAGAATGATATTAAAGTTATTTTCTAAGAAATTATTTAATTGGTCATTTAGAAAATAATCACTGTAGTCTTTCGCAATAATAATTAAGGGAAAATTATGCACTATACAGTAATTTAAGATATCAGCAATTTCTTCACTATCATTAATAATAGAGCTGGTTAAAAAAAGATAAGGGTTAGTAATATTTAAAGTCGTATTATTTTTTAAGTAATAAGGAGAAGCTAAAATGGTTTCAAATTGATAACCGATGGTATGGGTAATACTTGTTTTTTCTTGCGCTGTTTCGGTTAAAAAGATACTATTAGCACCTACTTTTTGATAAGCGTCTTTAAGTAATTTACCAATTTTTTCATCACCCGCCGCGATAGAGGCAATATGTTCAATCGCTTTTAAATTAGGTTTCTTACTTTTACGATATAAAAGTTTTTCAAGGATTCTTGAAGAAGATATTAATTCTTCTTTTAAAATTAAACTATTATAACCGGTAGCTAAAACTTTTAGACCGGCTTCATAAATACTTTTTAATAAAACTAAAGTAGTGGTCGTCCCATCTCCTACATTGTCATTAGTTTTTAGAGAAGCTTCTTTGGCTAATTCTAAAATAGTGTTAGTTATTTCATCATCACTGGAAATATTACGAGCAATAGTCGCGCCATCATTTGTGATAAAGGGAGTAAAATCCGAATGATCAATAATGACATTATGACCTTTAGGGCCTAAAGTTTCGGCCACAGTATCACATAGTAAACTTATAGCTTCCGTCATTTTTTCTTTTAATAAAGGATTTTTAATTACTTTTTTCATTGTTTCGACTCATTTCTAGGATATTTTTCCAATATTTTTTCGGCATAAAATTCATGCGACAACGATCATTACGCCGTTCTTTAATACCAATAGTATCATAAAAAGTACACCATAAATCTTCATATTTAGTGTCTTTAGTTTCTAAATTTAATTTTAGATTTTGTTCACTTATAATGTAATAATTTTTTTTATCATATATACTTATAATACCCCGATTTGGATCATGAATAAGCCAATATTCATTTTTTAATCTTTTTTTAAAATGATTAGATAAAATTTCTAAACAATTATTAGTTGGAGTAATTTTAGCATATAAACAGTTGTTAGTTAGTTCTTGAAAACGGATAAAACCTTTTAGTTTGTGAGCTTCATTACTTACTTGATGGGATATTTTAAGAGCTAAATTAACACATTTTAAATTATACATATTTAAAATAGTTGAAGGATATTTTTGAGTATTTAAGCATAAATAATAAATTATTAATTCTTTATATTCGTGGCTTGATAGATAAACATAATATATAATTTTCATTAAGTTAGTATTTCCGAGGGTTAATTTAGAAAAAACTTGAGGGTTAGGTTTTAAATTTAGAGTAACTACTTCGTCTAAAAGACTCGGAGAAAAACGGGTATCTTTAATATTTGATGGTTTAAGCTTATTTTTAAGTAAAAAAGCAATAAGAGTTAGTAAATCTTCTAAAGTATCTTTATATATATAAACTTGGTTCATGAAAATAAACTTAATTGATTTAGTTTGGGTTTTAGGTCTTTATGTTGCGCTAAAACTAAATTACTTTCAATAAATTTTTTATTTAATAAACTTAAATCCATGCAATAGCGATTGTTACAAGTAATAAAATATTTCGCCCTTTTTATAACAATACCCATCTTTTTTAAATCATTAAAAGTTATTTTAAAATACTTCCGAGATTTAATAATTCTTTTGGCCGAAGTTACTCCAATACCCGGAACTTTTAGCAAATCATAATAAGAGGCAGTGTTTATTTCTTTAGGAAATTCCTCTAAATGACGGAGGGCATAATCAGCTTTGGGATCAATTAATAAATTAAAGTTGGGGCTAGCTTCATCTAGTAAATCAGTTACTTTAAAATTATAATAACGAAGTAACCAATCAGCTTGATATAAACGATTTTCTCTTTTTAGGGGAGGAGTTAACAAGCTTGGTAATAATTTATCTTTATTAACCGGAATATAAGCAGAATAAAAAACACGTTTTAAATGATATTTTTGGTACATATCACTACTTTTGGCCATGATATTTAAATCAGTTTCGTTGGTAGCCCCAATAACCATTTGGGTACTTTGACCGGCCGGAACATAAGATTTACTGTGATTATCTTTGACATACTGCATGATTTTAGTTACATTATCACTATTTTTATTAGGGGCTAAAAGCTTTAGACCTTCTTGGGTTGGTAATTCAATATTGGCACTTAATCTATCGACTAGATGGCCTAATTTTTTTAAAAGATAGGGACTGGCTCCGGGGATGGCTTTCGCATGAATATAACCATTAAAGTGATACTTGTAACGAAGTAATTCAATAGTTTTAATTAAAAGTTCCATCGTATAATCAGGATTTTTTAGAATACCAGAACTTAAAAATAAACCTTCAATATAGTTGCGGCGATAAAAATTAATTGTAATAGCACAGATTTCTTCAGGTGTAAACATGGCTCTTTTAATATTATTACTTTTACGATTTAAACAATATTTACAATCGAAGATACAACAGTTAGTTAACAGAATTTTTAAAAGAGAAATACAACGACCATCTGAGGCAAAAGAGTGGCAAATACCAGAATAAGAAGCATTACCTAAACCATTTTTATTAGAACGGGTACTACCTGAGGAGCTACAAGAGGCGTCATATTTAGCACTATCGGCGAGAATTTTTAATTTTTCTTTGATATCCATTTCTTATCACCTAAAAATATTATACCAACAAATGTATGTTTTGTAAACAAATATTCGCATTTTTTGATTGGTAATTTTAGGCAAGAAAAAAGTAGCTTAACGCTACCTATAAAGTTTTAACTTAAATATAAAACAAGGGAGATAACGAAGAATAATACTCCTAAAACTAAAGTAAGACGGCTTATAAATAATTCGAAACCTCTTTCTTTCATATTTTGGAATAAAGCTTCATTTCCACCAGTAATAATTTGACCGGCATCACTAGCTTTGTTGCCTTGAAGTAAGACAATAGCAATTAGTAAAACGGATATTATTAATAAAATTGTTTCTAACATTATAATCATTCCTTTTTGTTTACGTGTTATATTATATCATAAATATACTTTAATATGCAACAATTTTTAATTACCAAAAACTTGAACCCAGTAATAACGGCCCTCTTCTTTTAATTTAGTTTGTCTTTCAATTTCATAATTAATTGTATCCACTACTCCCGAAAAAGAATTAAC
>CANQBY010000041.1 GCA_947589695.1 uncultured Bacilli bacterium | reverse complement strand
GACTGTAGGAACAATGAATAAACCATACGAAGTTGCATGACGTAGTATGGTAGAGCACTTTTCAAGGAGTGTAGTGTACCTTATAAACTTTTTAAGTAATACTTAAGAAGTTTTTTTTATTTTGATAACAACAAGTATCGACAAATATGTATATTTTTGATAAAATATAATAAGGAAGTGGCGTGTATGTCAAGAACGACTTTTATTCTTATTGGTATCCTTTATTATCTTGCAACAATCGTAACTATAATTGTTGTTTTAAGACTGATTAATAAAAATGAAGAAAAGAAATATAAAAATGAAATAACTACGCTTGAAAGAGATAAAAATTTAATTGTTGGTGCTTCAATTTTATCCGAATTAAATAAAGTTGGGGCTTTAATTAATAATGATGTCATGCAAAAAAAATATGATAATTGGTGTAGTCGTCTAAAAGAAATAAAAGAAGTTGAAGTTCCCAAAATTACAGACGCTTTAATTGAAATTGAAGAAGCTTTTGAAAGTAAAGATTATAAAAATTTAAAAACTAAAATTGCTTCCTTAGAATTAGAAATTGCTTATGTTAAAACTAAATCTAACTTTTTACTTGATGAAATAAGAGAAATTACTTTAAGTGAAGAAAAAAATAGAGAAACTATTACCAAACTTAAGGCGGATTATCGTTCTATCTTATCTAAATTTAATAATAATAAAAATGAATATGAAGAAGTAGAAAAACCTTTAGAATTACAATTTGAAAACGTTGATAAACTATTTAGTGCTTTTGAAAAAACTATGGAAAATAACGAATATACCGAAGTTGGTAAAATCGTTAAAGCTATTACTGATACTATTGGTAATTTAAAAATCGTTATTGAAGAAGCTCCCTCTATTATTATCATGGGTAGTAAATTAATACCTAATAAAATTGCGGAAATTACCAAAATTTCAGAACGCATGATTAAAGAAGGGTATAACTTAGAATACTTAAATATTGAATATAATATCACGGAAGCTAATAAAAAGATTAATGATATTTTTGATCGTCTAAAAGTTTTAAATCTTGAAGATAGTGTTTTTGAACTTAAAACTATATTAGATTATTTTGATTCTTTATATCATAATTTTGATAAAGAAAAAGTATCTAAACGTGTCTATGAAGATTATAGTCGTACTATTTTAGTTAAAATAACCAAATTAGAAAAAATTAGTAATGAATTAAATAAAAAGATTGATGATTTAAAATATAGTTATGATATTGCTCCCGAAGATTTACATGTTTTAGAACAAGTAATTACGGAAACAAACACGATTAAAGATGATTATTACCGCGTAATTGAAATGCAACGTCGTACTTCTGTTGCGTATTCTCGTCTTGCTAAAGAAATGGAAATTATTAATAATAATTTACTTAAAACTGAAGAAGAACTAGATCAAACATTGCGTAATTTAAGTAGTCTAAAAGAAGATGAAAAACGAGCTCGGGAACAACTTGAAGAAATTAAAAAGATTTTAAATCAAGCTAAAAATACCATGAAAAGCTATAAACTTCCCGTAACCCCTAAAAACTTTTATGTTGAATTAGGTGAAGCTTCTAGTGCTATAAATGATATGATTACGGAATTAGATAAACGTCCTATTTCCATCAAAGTTTTAAATACTCGAGTTGATACTGCGCGTGATTTAACTTTTAAAGTTTATAATACCACCAAAGAAGCTATTAAAACGGCAAAGATGGCCGAGATGGCTATTGTTTATGGTAATCGTTACCGGGCTGTCTATAAAGATGTCGAGCTTGGTTTAATTAAAGCTGAAACTGCCTTTTCTAAAGGTAACTTTAAAACCAGTTTAGAAAGTGCAATTAATGCTATCAATATTGTCGAACCAGGTATTCATAAAAGATTAATTGAGGAGTATAAATGATTACATTAAAAAAATATTTCACCCAGAATAAAAAGTCGGTCGCATATCATTTTTATACGAAAATAAATAATAACCCTTTAGGTTATGAAAAAATAACTAGGGAAGAAATTTATAATTATGTTATTTCTTCTTATATCGAAGACCCTGAAATAATCTTACGGTTATGTTCTTTAGAAGAAATTAATATTCTTAAAAATTTACTTGAAGAGAATCTTCCTCGCACTAATAATGGTTATATCGAATATTTATTATTTCAAGATCTTGAAGCTAATAATTTGGTTTTTGCAACCGATAAAGAATATTATGTTCCTAAAGATTTAATAAATCCCCTTAAAATGGCGATGAATTTGTATCAAGAAGAAGAATATTCCCTTAAAGATGTCACTGATAGTGTTCTTTTAGGTCTAATGCGAATCTATAATGTTCTTTTAGTTTCCGATTATTTAAAATATTTAAGTGATTATAATATTATTTTTGATCGGAACAGTCTTATAAATTATTTTCTAAATTCTCTTCGTCTAAAAGATAAAATTTTAATTATTACCTATAAAAATGAAGAATATGTTATATCTTTAGAAAATCCTTATTATAAAGATGTTTTAACTCTTCGGGAAATTCCCGATACTAGAGCTTCTTATCGTTTAGAAGAACTTATTAGTTATGGTAAATATAAAATTAATTTATTTGAACCCGAAATATTTAATTTTTTAAGTTTTTTAGAAGCTCATTTAACTCCGGATTATGTTAGTTTAATTATTAATGATATAATTGTTTATATGGGGTTTCGTCTTAATAATCCCACTTTAATTCATAGAATAACTGATAATATTAAAGAATTAGAAGAAGCTATTTATAAGGTTTTACCTTATTTCCCAATCTGGATTTATAATGGCCAATCTCTATCTTATTTAAAAAACTATCCGAAATTTGAAATACCTGCGGAAAAGTATGATTAAGTTAGCATTTAATTAACTTTTTCTTTTTTCGTTTAAAAATGAATTTTTCTAGTCATTTAGAGTTGCCAAAAACTTCAAAATGTATTATAATATAAAGCCAAAAGTAATTGATATTATTTAAAGGGGGACTATTTATGAGCTATAAACTAAAAAAATATTTTATTTTAAGTCTATTTTTATTCCTATTTTTACCCATTTCGGTTTATGCGGAAACGGAGATTACTTTAACTTCTGATAAAAAAACTTTAGAAATCGGGGATGAAATAACTATTACTGCCAAATTTACTGGCGAAGTTGATTTATATGCTTTTATGGCGAAATTAAGTTATGATGAATCTGTTTTTGAAAGTATTACCACTTCGGATTTTACTTTAGCTAATGATACTTTAGATATCAGTTATAATCGCGGTACTAATAAATTTGGTATTTTAAATAAAACTGGTTCTATTTCTCGGGAATTGTTTAAAATTAATCTTAAGGTTAAAGATAATGCCCAAGTTGGTTCTACTAATATTGCCTTAACCAATATTTCTTCTTCGGATGGTGAATCCAAAACGGTTTATGCAAAAAAAGTAATATCTGTTTTAGTTACTAAAGACGCCGCCGATGGTGAGACTATTACTCCGAATAAACCTAATGAAATAATTGAAGAATCTGATAGTCTTCTTAAGGTTTTTACGACTAAACCTATCTTAACTTTCTTAGGTGTTTGGGCTATTGGTACTGCGATTGTTTTATTAGTTATTTGTTTATTTAAAAAAGATAATCTTACTTTAAAGAAAATTCTTACCGGTTTATTAGTGATCGAAGTAGGGGTCTTTATTGTTTTAGCCATCATTAATGATGAGAAAAAAGATGTTAACCATGATGGTGACCGTACTTATGAAGACGCGAAAGATATTTTAGAGTATCTCCTAGATATTGAAGGTACTAAGCCTGAAACACCAAGTTCTGATGATGAAACAAGTTCTAAGCCTAATACAAATCCGTCTTCTTCTAACAAACCTTCTAATAATAAACCTTCATCTAATCCTAATAATAATGATAATTCTAAACCTGCAACCAAACCGGATTCTGATTATGATGTTAATAATGATGGTAAAGTTGATATTGATGATGTGGGTTCCAGTACGAAAGATACTACTAAAAAAACGCATTATACCGTCTCTTTAAGTGAACTTTCTGATGAAAATATTTATATTGCTCGGGGTCTTGTTACTTTAAACTTTAAAGCCGATGTCAAACCTTATGAAACAATCCAAGAAGTAATGGTTGATGGTATTTATTATCCCGTTGTTAAAAGTGACGATTATTACAGTGTTACTGTTCCCACCCCAGAAGATATTGGTTCTCATAAGTTTATCTTTTCTAAAATAAAACTAGCTAATCATCGCGAAATTGATAATAATTTTACGATTGAAAAAATAATTTTAAAAGATTTACCTTATGTTGATTTATTTACTCTTGATGATCAAACTAAAACTTTAAGTTTTAAACTTGAAGATGTTGATGAGGCTTTTACTCAAGGGGAAATTATTATTATCGATGATGATGATAAAAAAATCTTAGAAAGTGAAATTACCAAGGATAATACATTTAAGTTAGAAAATATTAATGAAGATCAAACTTATACTATCTTAATTTATGCTTCTTATAACTTAAATAGTGTTGATGATAATTCGGCTAATATTTATGAAAATTCCTTAATTTATGAACATTCTTTCCGTTTAGCAAGTAATTATAATTTTAAAATAAATAATATTACCATTACGGACGCGATTGAAAAGGGAAGCAAACCTACCATTACTTTTGAAAGTAGTAATAATTTAGGTTTAACGGTGGAATATATTGTTATTGATGGTGTTGGTTATAATGTTACTTTAATTAATGATAATTATTATGAAGTTGAATTAACTAAATTACCTACTTTAGAATATGGTAAATTCCATCTTGATATTTCAGAAGTTGTTTTAAGTAACTTAAAAGCTTTTTATCTTAACCAAGATTATGAAGCTAATACTTTAACTTATAATGTTTTAAAACAATCAGCTTTAGTTAAAAATATTGAAATTACCGAAAAAGATAAAGATAATCTCGCAGTTTACTATGAATTAGAAGATCATGACTCTACTTTACTTAATCTAAGTGCTGTCTTAGTTGACTCTACTGGTAAAGTTATTGATACTAAAAAAGATATCACACCCGGTACTGATCTTACTTTATCGCATGCAAATAATAATGATGGCTTATACAAAGTTAAATTCTTAGCCGATCTTAATTTAGGAACTGAACGTCATACTTATCCTCAAGAAAATATTGGGGAAGCGGAAATTTTAACTCAAACCGATATTTATATTATCAGTTCTTCCGTTTCTAAAATATATCCTACCAAAGGGGAACCTAAATTTACGGTTACTTATAAATTATTTGTTTCCGACGCCATCAAAAAACAATATGGCGAGCTCGCGGGCGTTACTATTAATGGCCTAAACTATGATGGGGCTGCTGGTAAGGATTATACTAATACCATTAGTTTTACAGTTCCTAGCACTTCTGGTTTATTTGATTTAACTGCCAGTCGTGTTAAATTACGTAGTGAAAATTATAATGGTTATCGTCAAGAGTATTTTTCAGTTCGGGATTATACTACTCAAATTGATATTTTAAAAGATATTCCTTCCGTTGCTAATTTTACTATTAAAAAAGAAGATTATGCTCATAATGAAGCTACCTTTACTTTTGATATTATTACTGATAATGGGGGTTTTATAAGTGGCGATATTAAACTTGATAATGAAACTATCCCAATTAAGGAAGGACCAAATGAAGTAACTTTTAAAGAAATTACTCCTGATACTATCTCTAGTTTAGAGTTTTACGCTACATATGATTTGGATACTAACCAACTAGGTGAAGATGAATCTGCTAATTATTATCCTAATAAGTTAATTCATAAACAAAACTATGGTTTATTTGATCAAACTAACTATGATAGTCTTACTCTAACAAACGGTCTTGCTTTAAGTAGTAATAATAATGCTTATTTTGAAAAAAACGAAGATCTTAAAATTAAATTTAATTTAATGGGCTTAGACTCTAGATTAAGTTTAAGTATTTCTAAGATCGTCTATAAAGATACTCTTTATCCTGTAACTAAAGTTGATGATGATTATTATGTCATTTTACCTGGCTTTAGTACCGCGGGAGCTAAAGAAATAAATATTTCTAAAATTATTTTAAGTAATGGTAAAAACTTAACTTTACCAGAACCTCTAACCGTATCTTTAGAAGTCTTAAAAGATCCAATCACAATCACCGATTTTAAATATACTACTTTAGATAATGCAATTAATTTAACTTTTGCTTATCAAGATTTAGATAAATCTGTTGCTAATCCTAATGTTAATCTAAAAGTACAAATCTATGATGAGGATCATAATTTACTTAAAGAAGAACCATTTTCTGCTAAAATAACTATTCCTAAATCTGATTCAATTAATCGTTATTATGTTGAAATCTATGCTAGTTATGATCGCGATTTAAAATTATATACTGATAATTACTATCCTGATATGAAAATATTTGATGAAGTTATTTCGTTAGAAAATAATTATCTTGATTTAAAAGAAATAACTGATATTAACCTTTATCAAGAACTAAACGGGGAAACACTTCTTTTAGATGAAGTATCATTATCTGATTTACAAGCTAATTTACCTAGTTATTTCGCGGAAATATCTTTCCAAAATATGCCTAATATTCGGGCTCAAATTAAACAAGTTATTAATGAAAAAGGTAAATTAATATTAGTTTTAGATTTAAAAAATGTTGTCTTAAATGGTGAAAAGAATGATGAGTTAAGAATTGAATTTGGTGCTATTAATGAAGAGGGGATTGCCCAAAATGAATCTCATCCGGAAACTTTTGAAGGTTTAATTAATCGTTTAAAATTACATCCAGATGGCACCTTTAATTTAGATCATGATTATGACGCTTCAAGTTATCAAAGTGAAACTACTTCTTTAACTGATATAACTTTCACTGGTACTTTAAATGGTAATGGTTATACTATTAAAAATTTAAATAAACAATTATTTAATGAAGTAACGGGTACTATTAAAAATATTGTTTTTGAAGATGTTAATGTTACGACCGGTACTAAAGGTTTAATTGCGAAAACTGCTTCTCACGCTACAATCAGTAATGTCTTAGTTAATGGCTTTACCAAAACGGCTGGAAGAGACGATGGCTCTGGTGTTTTATTTGGTACGGCCCAAAGTGGTACTCTTATTGAAAAAACACGAGTTAAAGGCATGCAAATTAATAATAATGCTTACCAAAATATTTATGGTGGTCTTGTTGGTTATTTAAGGGGATCTACTATTAAAAATTGTTATGTCATTGGTACTATCCAAAGTGGCTGGTGGGGTCTAGGTGGTCTAGTTGGTTACTTTGATTCTAGTTCTCTAATTGAAAACTGTTATACTAAAGTTACTTTAAATGAAAGTTTTAAAGACCCTAAAAACAGTGGCTTCGCAGGCTACGGAGAGGGAACACTTAGAAATGTCGTTAGTCTAAGCACGGGTAATGTTTCTGGTTATACTATTGCAAGTAGTAATTTTACAGCTGAAAATGTTTATCAAATGACAGAAAGTACTATCAAAAAACTTGATCAAGAAGGCATTTATGATATTTCTAAAACTGCTTTAACTCAGGAATTTTTCGAAAATCAAGCTTTATTTAGTGCCGATATTTGGGATTTTAATGATATCTCCTTTGATAATCTTCCTACTTTAAACTTTGAATTTAATGATGGCTTAGATAATAAAGCGAAAGAAGATTCTACTTATGATCCTAATAAACGTATTTTATATTATAATTTAGGTGTTTTAGCTCCATTCTATGATAGCTCTAAAATAATTCAAAGTGGCGCTATAATTCCAGAAGATCATTTGTTAAATAAATCTGAGATTAAACATTTAGTTCCCGTTGATGAATCTGGTAATATTGTAACTTATCTTACTACGGATAATTTAAACAAAATCACCAAAATTAAACTAGTCTTTAAAAATAACACCAAAATAACTTATGATGTTCGTTATGATAATACTTATAATATGATTGCTAGTTATCGTTTAAGTGATTTAAAAATTGATTATACTTTTAATCATTATGTTATCGATTCTAATTCGCAATTAGTAAATAATTTAACTAATTACTTAGCTAAACTTACTTATGAAGATAATTTAGATGTTTTATCTGGTGCTTCTGATAGTCGTATTTATCGTGATTACTATTACGAAGTAACTAAACCTCATTTAAAAGAATTTGTCTTAAAATACTTAGCTAATAGTAATTATACTAATACTTCTTATAATGAAGTAATAGATGATTATTTAGAAAGAGAAATTAAAAAAGATCACCAACTCGAAAAGTTATTATATGCTTATAATTATTTCAGTCGTTTTTATAGCATTTCTATTGATGGTATAATGTTAAATGATTTTATCTTATTTGATATGCAAGGATTTAATTCTAATTTAACCCCATCTAATATTGCGAGTATGTTCTTAAGTGATGCTAAAAACATTAATACTAATGAAACTAATAATACTTATAATCGAATTTTTGCGAAATACACGACTCTAGATAATATTCCCGCTTTTCTAGAATATTTAGTCACTGAGTTTAGTGATAAAGCACCTGATCGTTGGTATGCCGAAGCTTTTAAAGGTTATTTAGTGGAAATTAATATTGATGATCGTCCTGATATTGAGTATACTTTATGGGATCATATCAAAACTCCGGATGTTAATACTAAAGTAAATTGGTTTAATTACTGTTTACCAATTCTTACTTTACCAGAAAATGCCGCTTATATTATTTCAACTCCTACCCAGTTTATAATCGGAGCCGAGCGTACTTATATTTCTGATCCTTTTGACCCTGATCAACACGAATCTCTAGTGGAGAGAATTGCTAGTTATACTTCTCGGATGAAAACTTATTATACCACTGCAGCTCATATTTTAGAGGATGAAAG
>CANQBY010000040.1 GCA_947589695.1 uncultured Bacilli bacterium | reverse complement strand
TGGGGTGGATATTAAACTGAAGTGCGTTAATTGTGGTAGAGAAATAATGATTGATAGATTAGAATTTGAAAGGAAACTAAAAAAAGTCATAGGAGGACATAATGAAGAAGAGAAATCTTAAAGAAAAAATTACTTTAGATCCCATAATGACATTGGTAGTTTTAATATTTGCAACTATTGTTATAAGTGGTTTTTTAGGGTTATTAGGAGTTCAAGTTAATTATACAACTATTTTAGATGATGTAACTTTAGAAACTACACAAGGTGTAGCGCAAATTACGTCATTATTTAGTTTAAGTGGACTTAAATATATATTTACAACAACGGTTTCAAACTTTGTTTCTTTTACACCTTTATCCAGTTTAATTATTATTTTAATTGGTATTGGAGTAATGGAGAAAAGTGGTTTTTTAAAAACAGTTATAACTTTATTAACTAAAAAAATAAAAAAGAAGAATGTAACGTTCTTTATTGTCTTAATTTCAATAATTGCCGGAATTGCAGGTAATTTACCTTATGTAGTTATAATACCTCTTAGTGCCATAATATTTACTTATGGAAGGCGTAATCCTTATATTGGAATTATTGCTTCTTATGCGGCTTTAAGTGCCGGGACGGGGATAAATATTTTATTTACAAGTAGTGATTCAGAATTACTTAAAAGTACTTTAATGGGAGCTCATACTATAAATCCAAGTTATAGTTTAGGAACTTTTTCATTTTTCTTTATAATGCTTGTGGCTGTTATATTGGTGGCAATTGCGATAACTTTAATAACGGAAAATTATATTGCTCCAAGACTACCAAAATATGAATTTCCAGAAACGGAAATGGAAGAAGAATTTATAATAACGAATAAAGAATTAAAAGGATTAGTTTTAGCAGTTATTGCGGGATTATTATATTTATTATTCTTTATCTATTGTATTATTCCAGGACTTCCTTTATCAGGAGCGTTACTAGATTATTCACAGAACTTTTATATTGATAAACTATTTAGTGCCTCATCATTTTTTAGCAATGGTTTTGTATTTGTAGTAACAATGTTTTTTGTAATTTTAGGTTTCTTTTATGGAATTGGAGCCAAAACGATAAAAAATAATAAAGATTTATGTGATGATTTAGGACATAGTTTAGATGGAATAGGAAAAACTTTGGTATTAATCTTTTTTGCTTCAACTTTTATTAGTATATTTAAGAAAACTAATATTGGAGAAGTAGTAATGGCCGGACTTGCAAATATTTTAACGATTGAGGGATTAGGAACTTTTCCTTTAATTATTATCTTATTTTTAATAAGTGGGCTAGCAACTTTGTTTTTACCAAATTCCAATTTTAAATGGCTTATTTTAGCGGGTATTGCGGTACCAACTTTAATGGATGCGGGAATTGCTCCAGAGTTTACCCAAGTAATATTTAGATTTGGCGAATCAGCCTTTATGGCTTTAACTCCTGTTGCGGCTTATTATGTAATTTATTTAGCTTATTTAGAAAAATATAATCAAAATAGTAAACCAATAAATTTATTTAAAACTTTAAAATATCAAGTTCCTTATAGTGTGGTGGTTGGTGTTATCTTACTATCCTTATTAATTGTTTGGTATATAATTGGTTTACCGATAGGTATAAACGGGGTTGTAAGTATTTAAAATATCAGGAAACTGATGTTTTTTTCTTGTTATTAAGCGATTATGTGCTATAATGTGATTAGCGATTGATTTTTAGAAAGAGGTATTAAAATGAGTTTAAAAGCAGGAATTGTAGGGCTTCCCAATGTGGGTAAGTCAACTTTATTTAATGCAATAACTAAGAAAAATATTTTAGCAGCTAATTATCCTTTTGCGACCATTGATCCTAATGTAGGGATAGTTACAGTGCCAGATGAACGATTAACATTTTTAGAAAATTTATATATGCCTAAAAGTGTGGTACCAACAAGTTTTGAATTTACAGATATTGCGGGATTAGTTAAAGGAGCCTCAAAAGGAGAAGGTTTAGGTAATAAATTTTTAAGTCATATTCGGGAATGTGATGCGATTTGCGAGGTTGTAAGATGTTTTGATGATGAAAATATTACTCATGTTATCGGGGGAACAGATCCTATTAGAGATATAGAAGTTATTAATGTAGAACTAATATTGGCCGATTTAGAAATTATTGATAATCGTTTAGAAAAAATTGTGAAGAAAGCCGAGACAACTAAAGATAAAGAAGCTATATTAGAAGTAGAAGCGTTAAAAAAAGCAAAAGAAAACTTAGAGAAAAATATTCCTTTAAGATTAGTGGATTTTACCGATGAAGAAAAAGCGGTTTTACGATCATTTAATTTTATTACAATTAAACCTTTAATTTATGTAGCAAATGTTAAAGAAGATGATATAGTAGTAGGAGATAATGATTATACTTTAAAAGTGAAAGAATATGCGTTAAAAGAACACAGTGGAGTAATTGTCATGTGTGCTCAAATGGAAAGTGAACTAGCCGAATTATCTGATGATGATAAAAAAATATTTTTAAAAGAAATGGGAATTAGTAGTTCGGGATTAGATAAATTAATTTTTGCAACATATAATTTATTAGGCTTAGCGACATTTTTTACAAGTGGTCCCGATGAATGTCGGGCTTGGACTTTTAAGCAGGGAACCAATGCCAAGTCTTGTGCCGGTTTAATTCATAGTGATATTGAGAGAGGATTTATTAAAGCGGAAGTAATGAGCTTTGATGATTTAAGAGAATATGGAAGTGAATTAAAGGTTAAAGAAGCCGGGAAATTACGCTTAGAAGGTAAAGATTATTTAATGCAAGATGGAGATATTGTCTATTTTAGATTTAATGTCTAATGTACATAATTTTAAAATTGTGGTATAATAATAAAAGAAGGAGGATGTAATGGATAAATTATTAGCAAAATCATTTTTATGGATGTTTGGAGGCTTATTAATAACATTCTTAACTGGTTTTGGAGTTTCGTTAAATACGAATATGTTAGAAGCTATTTATAGTGGAGCTTTATATATAGTATTTGCTATAGTTGAACTAGGTTTAGTAATCTTTTTATCAGCAAGAGTAAGAAAAATGAAACCAACAACAGCCAAGATTTGTTTCTTATTATATTCTTTTGTAAGTGGACTTACTTTTTCTAGTATATTTATTTATTTTGAAATATCATCAATTATGTTTGTATTCTTAATTGCCGCGATTGTATTTGGAATATTTGGTTTAATTGGTTATTATACTAATTTAGATTTAAGTAAAATAAGTACTTTCTTACTGATGGCTTTATTAGGAGTAGTAGTCGCAACAATTATAAATATTTTTGTAAATAATAGTACTTTTGATTTAATTATATCAATTATTGCGGTTTTATTATTCTTAGGTTATACAGCTTATGATGTTCAAAAAATTAAAAGTTTAAGTAATAGTGATATAGATGGTGAAGTTTTGGCTATTAATGGAGCTTTAGAGCTATATTTAGACTTTATTAATATATTCATACATTTATTATCAATTATAGGAGATTCTAGAGATTAGAATCTTTTTTTTAGGGATAATAAAAGTAAAGTTTATTAAGACTTTACTTTAGCTTTAGTTTTTTGTTCTTCAATATCTTTTAGGGCATAATCACAAGCTTCTAAAACAAATTTAGAAAAAGAAACATTGTTTTCTGCGATTACTTTTTCAATATCTTTTAACATTTTAACGGGGAATCGAACACATTTATTGACTGATTCTTTACGTTCAATATTTAGATTAAATGACATACTACGTGACCTCTTTCTATATACATTTTATATTATATTAAAAAAGAATTAAATATTAGAAAAAGTTATATTAAAAGTTATGCAAATTTTTATATGAGATATTTTTTTTAGAAAATATAATATTATTCTAGCTTTATTTAGAAAAACGTGTTAATATTATGTTATACTGATAATAGGGTGGAGATTATGAAGAAAAGATTTATATTTGATGAAAACTATATTAAAAGATATGCGAAAAAAGATAAAATGCGATGGTTAGTTATTGGAGGATGTGCGCTAATTTTAATTTTAGTTGTAATTATTGTGATTATAGCTACAAAAAGTAGAGTTAGACAAGAACCAGAGCCCGTAAAACCAGAGTTTGAATTAAAAGAAGAATTAGTAGTCGAATCTGGGAGTACTTTACCAGAAGTAGCAGATTATTTTACAAAGTTAGAAAATATTAAAGTAGAAGATATAAAAATTACTTATCCGGAAGATTTTAATATTAGTTATGATTTATCAAGATGTAATGACGATGATTTAGAAAAAATAAATGGTGAAGAAGAGGTAGATATGAGTAAATTTACTTGTGCAATACCTATTCTTAAATCACCAACTGTATATGGAATTACGTTAACTATTTTAGATAAAGATTATACCGTTAATTTAAAAGTTCAAGATACTACTCCACCAGTAATTCTAACTAATAATGTGGAAATTTTTGAAGGAGAGATTTATGAGTTAGAAGACTTTATCAGCGCCTGCTATGACGAGAGTGATGTGTGCGAAGTTGATTATGTAACCGATGAAAAAGACGAAGAAGGAAATGTAATAGATTATGCTCATCTTACAGAGCCAGGAGAATATACAATTAAATTAAAAGCAGTTGATGGCTTTGAAAATGAAACTGATGTTGTTGAAACCGAACTTACAATTGTGGAAGTAGAAGATGAATTATTTGATGTAATATTTGATTCTAATGGGGGTAGTGATGTTGAGAGTATTAAAGTTCTTAAAGGAACGGCGGCAACCGAACCTGAAATGCCATATCGGGAAGGTTATTATTTCTTAGGTTGGTATCTAGAAAATTCTCGCTATGACTTTGAATTACCAGTTGAGGAAAGTTTAACTTTAAGAGCGCAATGGCAAAAGATGGATGATTCTGGTACGACTACACCACAAATTCCAGGAGGACCAACGCCTCAAGGACCAATAAATGTAACTAGTGTATACTTAAATTATAAATTAATAAATGTCTATATTGGTGAAAGTAAAACAGTAACAGCAACAGTTAAACCAAGTAATGCGACAAATAAGACAGTTACTTGGAGTAGTAGTAATAATAATATTGCAACCGTAAATAATGGTGTAATTACTGGTGTAGGTGAAGGAACAGCAACGATTACGGCAACAGCAAGTGGTAAGAGTGCCACTGTGACAGTGGTAGTTCGAAAGAAAAATGGATCTTCTACTACTACCCCTTCAGGTTGTCAATATGGAGATACTAATTATAATACAGGCTTTACTTTATCAGTTAATTTAACTCAAGGTGGTTGTGCGGTTGATCCAAATAGAACTTATAACGAAAGTATTTCAGATAATGACTATAGTTCAGCTTTTCAGGAGTTAGTAAGTATGGGCTTTAATATGAGCGATGCAAGATATTTTACTTATAAAGCTGATAAAGTGCCAGTTAAAAATAATGCCGGGACTGGTTTAGTTGGTTATCAAATTACAGTTAAATGGTCAGTCGCAGATGTATACCAAACATTAAGTTGTGAATATATTATTAAATCAGATGGTTCAAGGCAGTTTATATCTAATACTATTAAGAAAAATAATGTTACTTTTAGATAATAAAAAGAGCAAATAGGGAAAACTTATTTGCTTTTTCGTTAAATTTGCACGAAAATTATATGAAAATATGTACATTCTGTACGAAATATGATAAAATTTAGATAGAGGTGATGCTTATGTACAGAAAAATTGAAGAAGAATTAAAAGCTTGGAAAGAAAATTATAAAATGCCTTTGATGTTGATTGGGGCTAGGCAAACAGGTAAAACTTATATATTGGAAGAGTTTTGTAAAAACAATTTTCAAAATTATGTTTATATAAATTTAGATAAAGAAGAAGACATTGCGGAAGTTTTTAAAGAAACGATTGATCCAGAAAAAATAATTGAAAAAATAGAAATAATTAAAAACATAGTTATTAATCTTCAAGATACAATAATTTTTCTAGATGAAATCCAAGTTAGTGAAAGAGCGATTACATCTTTAAAATATTTTTGTGAAAGTGAAAAGCCTTATAAAATTGTTTGTGCTGGTTCTCTTTTGGGAGTAAAAATTAATAGATTTAAGTCTTCTTTTCCGGTTGGTAAGGTATTAATTAAATATTTAAATCCAATGGATTTTGAAGAATTTTTAATGGCTTTAGGGGAATTTAAATTAATTGAAGAAATAAAAAAGCATTTTAGAAGTAATGAAGCTGTAATTAATTCTATTCATGAGAAAGCTTTACTTTTATATAAAAAATATTTAGTTTTAGGGGGAATGCCCGCGGTAATTAATAATTTTAGAGATAATGATTGCAATATTGCCCATGTTAATTTGGAATTACAAGAACAGATAATTACTTCATATTTGGCTGATATGAATAAATATACTTTAAATAGTGAAGGAATTAAAAATAATCAAATATATAATTCAATTCCTAAAGAGTTAGCAAGAGTTAATAATATTTTTAAATATAGTATTGTAGATAAAGAAGCAAGAAAGATAAGATATGAAAGTAGTTTAGATTGGTTACTGGCTAGTAATATGATTTTAAAATGTGATTTGGTAGAGAAAAATGAGTCACCACTTAAAGCTTTTGTTAATCCTGATAAATTTAAAATTTATTTAAGCGATGTGGGGTTATTAAGAGCTCTTTCTAATTTAGATTATCAGGAGATTTTATTAGATAAAAATGAAATGTATAAAGGAGTACTTACAGAAAATTATGTAGCATGTGAATTTTTTACAAAATTTAGAGAATTATACTTTTTTAACTTTTCAAGATACGAAATTGACTTTTTAATAAAAATAGAGGGAGATATTATTCCGGTAGAAGTAAAAAGTGGGAGACGCACTAGTAGTACAAGTTTAAATGAATATATAAAAAAATATAATCCTAAGTATAGTATAAGAATATCTTCAAAAAACTTTGGAATGGATAATAATATAAAATCGGTTCCTCTTTATGCGGTGTTTTGTTTAACGGAAGGAAATAGATAATGATAAAAGTAGATTTAACAGAAAATTATGCGGGGTTATAATTAAAGGGGATTATGATGATTTAGATTTTTTATATGATTCAATAAATTATTTAATTAAAGGGGAAGCAATAAATGAGTCTGAATATACAATGCAAAATCATTTGTATGGGTTTTTGTATGAAGTTAGACATGCCTATCAAGGGGATAGAGAAATTTTTTTAAATGATAATGACCTATGTGATTTTAAAAGGGAAAGATTTAATTTAAAAAAGAGAGATGTAACTGATAAAAATATATATTATAGTTTTAAATATCTATTACCAGATTTAATTTTAGATATGATGTTAATAAAATATTTTATATCTAAAGTTGATAAAACTGTTAAAGAACTAAATCCTTATATTAATATGGTAAATCTTTTTTATTCTTTGGGATTATATTCGTTAGAAAAAATTTTAACGAAGACGAGATTTAATAAAATAAAAAAAGGAATAAAAGAAGCGGCAATATATGATACAATTTTCTTCCCTCAATGGTTTGAAATTATATCGTTAGATTATGCTAAAATGGATAAGGCAAGTCGTGAAAAAAAGTTTATGAATATAATGAATACAATATATAATTATGGAAATTATGTTGATTATATAGAAATGAAAACGGATATTATAAATATGTGTAAAGAAAAGGGCTGTACTTTAGATGATATACATTATGAAGATTATCCTGAAGATATTAATTGGTAGTATAAAAAAGAGTTATATGGTTTTAACTCTTTTTTTAACGGTTTTCACGGAAACGATCTTTAGGATCTAGTATTTTTTTACGTAATCTAATGTCAGTTGGAGTTATTTCAACATATTCATCATCTTCAATAAATTCTAAAGCTTCTTCTAAAGTGAATTTTTTAGGTTTGGTTAGGTTAATAGCTTCATCAGAACCACTAGCTCGGGTATTAGTTAAGTTTTTATTTTTGCAAGGATTAACGTCTAAATCATTATCACGATTGTGAATACCTATAATCATTCCGACATAAACATCTGTTGCTGGTTCAATAATAAGCGTTCCTCTTTCTTGAAGATTCCAAAGAGAATAACCTAAAGCTTTGCCATTTTCCATAGAGACTAATACACCATTTTTACGACGAGATATAGGACCAACATAAGGTTTATAACTATCAAAGGAACGAACCATAACACCTTCACCTTTGGTATTAGTAATAAAAGTACTACGATAACCAATTAAACCACGAGTTGGAGCACTAAATTCTAAGTGAACATAATTATCTTCATTATTGTTAATAACTTCAAGGGTTCCTTTGCGTTCTTGTAAATCATTAATAATGGTTCCTGAATAATCGCTTGGAACATTAATAATAACTTTTTCAAAAGGTTCACATTTTACTCCATCGATTTCTTCAAATAAAACTTCAGGTTTAGATACAGATAACTCATAACCTTCCCGACGCATATTTTCAAGTAAAATAGATAAATGGAGTTCGCCCCGACCACTTACTTTATAACCATCAGTGCCTGGAATTTCTTCCACAAGTAAACCGACATTAGTTTCAAGTTCTTTTTCTAATCGCTCTTTGATATGACGCGTAGTTAAGAATTTACCACTTCTTCCGGCGAAAGGAGAATTATTAACTAAGAAATTCATAGATAAAGTTGGTTTTTCAATATTAATTGGTGGTAGAGGATCAATAATGCCATGTTCACAAATAGTATCTCCAATAGAAATATCAGAACAACCAGCGATAGTTACAATATCACCATAGTAGGCAGTATCTTTTTCAATCTTTTTTAATCCTTCATTCACAAATAATTTACTAATACGGAAAGATTCTACTTTACCATCATTTTTAACTAAAGTAACTGTTTCATTATTTTTAATTTTACCTTTAGTAACACGACCAATACCA
>CANQBY010000039.1 GCA_947589695.1 uncultured Bacilli bacterium | reverse complement strand
AAATTTTCAATTGATATATCTTTATCAATAACCATACCCTCTAATTGAAAGAAAGTATTTTCATGACTAGCATCTACATCTTCATTTCTAAAAGTTCTTCCTGGTGCACATATTCTTAAAGGAGCTCCATATTTTTCCATCGCATGTATTTGATTATCACTAGTCTGCGTTCTAAGTAGCATTCCATTATCTAAATAATATGTATCTTGCATATCTCTTGCTGGATGATCTTTAGGAATATTTAAAGCTTCAAAATTATAATATTCTGACTCCATTTCTGGTCCACTTACAATTGTAAATCCCATTCTTTTTAATATATCCGTAACTTCTTTAGCAACAATTGTAACTGGATGCATTGAACCTTTACTAATATCATAATCTATTGTATCATCAAAACTAATATCAATATTATTTTCTAATTCATCTAATTTATTATTAATTAATTCTTCTAATTCTTTTTTAGTATTATTAATTAAACTTCCATATTTTCTTTTATCATCCACACTCATATCTTTTAATGATACTAATAATTCTTGAATTTCACTTTTTTTACCTACATATTCACTTTTTAAATTAAGTACATCTGCTTCTTTTGAAACATCTTTTAATTTACTTATTAAATCATCTTTAATTTTCAATATTTTTTCTTCCATAACTATTCCTCCATATAAAAAATCCTATCTATTGGGACGAATCATCGCGGTACCACCCAACTTCTAGGATTTCTAGCTCTCTTTCGTTTATAGCACGACTACTATTAAAACTCCTAAGTTTGAATTTCTTAAACTTATTTTATCTTTAAGTATTTCCAGCCAAGATACTTAATCTCTCTAAAAGAAATAAGCTAATACTAATAACTTAATCAACATTTACAAAGACTATTCTAACAAAAAAAGAAGTAAAATGCAACCCTAAAATTCACTAAAAGCTTAAGCCAATTGCAATTTACTTTAAGTAACTTTTTGAAAACTCATAATCAAAAAGGATTACTACACTACACTCCTTGAAAAGTGCTCTTACATGAGTATTATCAATTAGATACCACGTATGGATTTTGATATGTTCCATGCAATCCATCTGTTCCTTCAAAAGTTGTATTAGCTTTGAGATTGATTACTGGGCGCACGCCACGAGAGTCGCTCACGTAGTACCAGCCGAGGAGGCCGTTATTAGGCACAGCGAACACGCCAGCACCATCCGTTGCTGAGCGCGGAGACATTGTCCAATAATATTGACCAGTATTTAACCAATAACCATCATTTGCTTGCCCAGGATATCCTCCGGCAAATACCACTTCATCCGCGGTTATGAGTCCTATTGGGTTTGTTAATTTTCCATTTCCTTGTTCACTGCCAACTTTAGTATATAAATCTCGATTTTTATTTTCACACTTTAGTGTTGGCTCTAATTTAGTTCCATCCGTTTTCCAACTACCAGTGGTTTGAACAAATCTATGAAAAGCTCCATATGCTGTCACCTTATTTCCAAAGCCTCTATTTTCTCGGAGATTGTCTTCAGAACTATACCATTTATCATTAGTTGAACTTATTGTTCTATCACTACAAAAACCCGCATCTGTATCAATTTTGTCTTCATACATTTTAAGATTAGTTGAATACCAGGTATTTAATTCATTTAGTATGGTACTTGGACTAGAACCATTATGCGCTGTATCATAAGAAGTTGTTGTTGTAGCCCCATTATTAGTAAGACCAACATGAGAATTATCATTATATTGTGCATTAAATTGTTTATTATCTAATGCATTTTTACCATTATTTTTAGAGCCTATACTACTGCTGTCATCGCCACCATATATCAACCGTATTGTTCCATCGCCATTTATTCGAATAATTCGCCACAACTTACCTGCGAAACTTACCCAGTTATTGTTTACAGTTCCACGATACACATAACTCTTTCCATCATCATCTTCAGTCTCAAATAATCCACTCTTACTATCAGAACAACTTCCACAAGCCGTAGTTGTTATATCACCTATTGGTCCTTGTGACGCTAAATGTAAATTATTTAAAGTCTTATCAGCTGGGCCTAGTTCTTTATTAAAATACAAGATGCACTTACTTCCTCTTTGGAATTTACCTATTACATGTTCTCCTGCTTCATTGGTTTTTAATGTTATTCCTTCTTCTTTGGTATTTCTATCTTTTAAATAACAAAAACTTCTAGTAGAATCTATTGTATAACCGGATTCTGGCATTTCACTTATTGGAGTATCTGTTGATCCATCTGTGGTATACATCTCCACTATTTGAAAATCTGGAAGAGTATAATTTACTGTTCCTTCTGCTAATTTAGCACTATTAACTACTTTGTATTTAGCAAAACTTTTAGCAAATATAATAGCTAGTATTATTACTATAAAAACACTTACTCCAATTAAGTACTTCTTTAAATTATTTTTCTTTAAAGTTTCAAATTGCATTAAAAAAACCTCTTTCTGATATTATTATAAGTTATGTTTTTTAAAGTTTCATTACATTCGACAAAACCTATCATAATATCTTATATTTTTATACTTTATATTTCTAATATACAATATTATTAATATTTTTTCAATATTTTTTGTTACTATTTTGGTACATTTTTATCATATATATTTATCATTTATGTAAATAATTAATTTTTTTATTGTTAATAAATTAAGATAATGCTACAATATTTATAGGAGAATAACCATGAATAGTATTGATTTTTTAATAAGTTTAATTAATAGTTATGAACACTTTAATTTATTAATAAATGATTTTGATTTAGTGTTAGAAAACTTTAATGTTAAAATGTTTGATTTAAACTTTAGTTATACTAACATTAAAGGTCAAGATTTTTTAGAACAAGTAAAAAAAGATTTTCAAAATATTACTATCCACCAAGTAACTAAATTATCTGATGCTTTAGTATCTTCTAATGAATTTAAAAAACCTAAACAATATCCTTTAGAAAAAATAATTAGAGATGAATTAGTAAGTTATTATATTAATCATTCTGAATTAATTGATATTAATAAATATTATCGCATAATTGTTAACAAAGTTATTTTTGATATTGAACAAGAATTACAAGTTCATATAAGATTAAGATATATGACCAAAAAATACACCTATGCCAGTATCACGGAAGAATATCAATCATATCTTCTTACCTTTAATGAAAATAACCGCAAAGGAATAAATCATAATGCTGTTATCTTCCGAATTTATCAAAGTTTATATCATGAAATGTATCATATAATTGTAAGTGAATTAATCAAGGATCCTCAATGTTATAAAATTGATATTTTACAATTTCAAATTGCCGAGCTTTTATATACTGTTCCTCTTGTTGAAAAACCCCAAGATTTTCATGAATACTTTTATGAAGATTATCCCGAAGAAAATAATGCCGAACTTTTTGGCATAAAAAAAGCTCATGAAAAACTCTCAAAGCTTAATCCTGCCTTTCATATCTCGGCTATCCAAAAATTCTGTGAATTTGATACTAAACACTTTGAACCCAAAACTGCCGTTACTTTTAAAAATTTTAAAACCCTGAGTCAAAATGATTTATTTGAAGATTTAACTGATAAAAATATCGTAAATCATCCTGAAGCTATCAAAGGAGCTATAACTCGTATTTATAATCCTGATGGCCAAAGAAAAGATTTACCTACTCTAATTCATGAATTTAATGAAGCCTTAAACACTAATGATCCTAAACTAACTAAAGATATTACGGAATTTTATTATTATGCTTTATATCGTATAATCTTAAAAATGACTATTCCCGATTTAATTTCTTATTTAAATAATGAATCTTATCAAAGTATTATTATTAATAGTTTAATATTTAATAAAAATCGTTTAGAAAATGCAATGAATAATATAAATACTCACAAATTATATTATTTAGTAAACATTTATAATCACACTCTTAACAAAAAAGTATTTTTAAATGAAATAGCCCATATCACCGAAATACTAAAACAATTACAAAATAATTTAAGTAAAAAAGGAGAAAGTATCAATGTCCTTAGATAAATTAGAATATGAATACAATTTAATAACTATCGATGATTCTTCTTTAGAAGAAAAAATAGTTTATTTAAAATATTTAGCTACTATTAGTCCCCCTTCTAAAATAGCTAATATTAAAGAAACTATAAAAGAATTAGAAACTAAATTAAAAAAAGAGAGCTAAATTCTCTTTTTATTTATATTGTTCTAATACATAATCTTTCATTTCACTATCTTTTATTATAAACTTTTCTGTTTTATTTTTAATTTTAGCTGCTTCTATAGTTATATCTTCTAAATAATGAACTTTTTCTAAATAATCATATACTTCTTCATTAACTTCTACAATTAAAGATTTATTAAATGCTTTTAAAACTGGTATTCCTCTTATATATTCATTTCGATAATAATTATTTGTATCATCTTTTCTACTAAGAGTAATTGCTATATAATCTCCTGCTTCTATTATACTTGTTTTCAAATCTACTTCTAGTTCATACATATAATTATTTTCTTCTACTTTTTCAAATATATCTTCTTCAATGCTATCACACTCTACTAAATAATCTGTATAAAATAAGGAATCTTTCGGAACCAATATACCTTCTTTTATACAATAATTTTTATTACTATTACTATTCACAAAATATTCTAATGAAGTAATTATATTTCCTCTTACTAATTCTTTTGGAACTTCCCTATAATCTATTAATGTTCTATTAAATTGTTCTTTTTCCTTCATCTTTTCTGTTACAAACATTACTTTAGTTAGATTATTTTTTTCTTTTTCTAATACTTCATCCTTATTAAAATCAATCAAAAAACCACTTAGAAAACCTCCTATGATTGCCATAATTATTGTAACTACCCCTATAAATATAAACTTATTATTTTTCATATTAATCAACCATCCTCTTTAATTCTTGTAAAATATCAACATTATCAACAGGATTTATCCCCATATTGGTTTCTCTTTTTACTAATATTGGTTTTAATTCTATTTCTTCTTTATTTTTTACTTTATTCATTAATTCTTCATATTCATTAGGTATTAAAATATCAATTGTATTATCATAGGCATCCATAACTCTTAAAGCTTGAAAAACTCTTCCTCTCGTCTTATTATCTATTTTTACATATAAATCAACATATAAATTTCTTTTCATATATTTATAAGTATTATTATCTACTTTTATATTAATAGTTTCATATTTATTACTCGTACTACATTTTTCTAATTGATCTATATAAAAATAAGAACCTTTAATTACTTTATTATCTTCTTTAACACATAAATTATTATCAAATAAAGAATTATCATTATATAAAAAACTAACTTTATCTATTAAAGTACTTTTAACCTCTACAGTACCTGTCATTTCTTTTGTAATTTTAATTCCTGGTTTAATATCATCTAAAGCATAAGGAATATTAATATATGTTTCCCCTATTCCTATTCCCTCTTCTTTACTTTTTAAAAGTCTTCCCAAAATTAAACTACCCCCAAAAGCTATAAAAGCAAATAAAATAATTAAAAAAACTTTAAAACTAGCCCCTTCATCTTTATTATTTATCTCTTCTAAAGGGGCATTTCTATCTCCTAAATAAGCTCCACAATAAACACAATAATTATTAAATGTATCTTTATTCTCTGTACCACATTTTGGACATATCATCTAAATAACCTCTCTTTATTTTTTAAGTATATCATATTTTTAATGCAAAAAAAAGAGAGCTATTAATAGTTCTCTGCTTTAAGTTCCATAAAACTTTGAGGATGTGCACAAACAGGACAAACTGCTGGAGCTTTTTCACCCACATAAACATATCCACAATTGCGGCAAATCCATACTACTTCTTCGCCTTTTTTAAATACTAAATCATCATTGATATTACCAACTAACTTCATATATCTTTCTTCATGATGTTTTTCGATTTTACCAACTTCTTCAAATAATTTAGCAATTCTATCAAAACCTTCTTCTCTTGCTACTTCGGCAAATTCTTTGTACATTTCTGTCCATTCATAATTTTCACCACTTGCCGCATCTTTTAAATTAGTAAGAGTATCAGGCACTTTTCCTCCATGTAATTCTTTAAACCACATTTTAGCATGTTCTTTTTCATTATTTGCTGTTTCTTCAAATATTGACGCAATTTGTTCATAACCATCTTTTTTAGCTTGAGAAGCATAATAAGTATATTTATTTCTTGCTTGTGATTCTCCTGCAAAAGCAGCCATTAAATTAGCTTCGGTTTTTGATCCTTTTAATTCCATAATAATTTTTACCTCCAAGTTAATTATAACTAAAAACTTTAAAGATGTAAATAAATAACTTTATTTTCTTTAAGTTATAAGCTATAATAATCAAAAGGAAGTGGAATTATGAACTTTTATGATATCTTAAATATTCCCTATAATTCTAATCTTTTAGATATTTGTAATGCTTATCAAATTAAATGTCAAAACAATCCTGAGAATACTTTTTTATATACTAAAATCTTCAATGTTCTTTGTAATAAAGCTACTAGAATTTATTATGATGCTTTACTATTTAATAAAGATATTCTTGATCTTACTAGTCATATTAATTATGATTCTTATTATATATTTGATGAATATGATTTATTACCCTTTATTGATTGGTTAGAAATATTTAAAAATTATTTCTATGAAACCAAATATTTTACTACCAATCAAACATATCATCAATTAATTGAAAAATGGTATGATAAAATAGAATTAATTTTAGAACATTTAAAAAGTTTTATAGAATCTCTTTATTTATTATAACCTTTTTTCCGTACTTTTAAAACAATATAATCTTTATCCAAATCTCTTACTAAAGAAACAAAAATCATATTATTATCCCCAAATCTTTTATCAGTTTCTTTAGCTTTTAATATTCTATCTGCTATCCAATCTAAATAAATATCTTTTATTCCTAATCTATTTGCTTCTCTAATAAGTAATTGAGCTAAATATATATAATCAATATTAATATATCTTTCCCTTAAAAGACTTCTAAAAAATAGCAAAAAACGATTCCAAGTATCTATATCAATATTACCATTTTCTAACATTTTAATTGTATAAATAGTTTCTTTTTTAAGCATTTCTTCAAAATCAAACATATTATTAATTACCTTTCATAGTAAAGTAAAAAATACTCCTAAGAGTATTATTTCATTAAAGGTTCATCAAAATCCTCATTAGTATAAATTTCCACCGAAGGATGAACCATATTATCTTCTTCTTCTACCTCCGTAATCGGTTTAACTTCATTTTTATGTTTTTTATCTTTTATCGTTGTTGCATCCACTAGATAACCTATTAAAGCAAATACAAGGATAAGAGCTATAATTAAAAACCATATATAATTATTAAGTAAAAAATCAATTAATTTCTCCATTTTATCCTCCTTTAAATATTATGTTAAATTTTTTTAAGATATACTAATATTTCCCGTTTTTGGAACAATATGAATCCATGTATTTCCATCATTTACTTGTATTTCTTCCCCATTTTTCTTTTTATACACAGTTTGACTACTTCTACTTTTTTTCTCCCAAGTTATTTCTATTGCTTTTCCCTCACTAATAAAATAACCTGTTCCTGATCCAATATTATCCAAATCTTGTCTTCCTTTACTATCTCCACTTATAGTTTTATTTCCTACTTGATAAGTAATAATATTTTTAACAGTATATTGTTTTTTAGTTTCATAATCTGTATGTTCTTTATTATTAACAAATTGTTTATAAACTCCTGTCTCACTATCATAAACATAATTAGTTGTAAAACTATTAGAATATTTTAAATCTATTTTTAAAGCCTCTTGGGCTTCCTCTCCCATATCTACACTTAGGGCACTATATTTTAAAAGTAAACCTTTATTATCTTCTTTATGCCAATTTTTCGTTTCAACATAATTAGCCATTTCTTTTAAATTAGTATATCCTGTATGTTCACTGCTGACATTAAGTTTTTTTCTAAAGAAGTAAGGACTACTTACACTTAGGCCATTAATATTATTTACTCCTAAAGTTTTAATGTCTTCTTGTGCTTGAGGACTCCAACCCCAGTGGACATAATAAGCGTCATTTTCTAAAGCATAATCTAAATAATAATGTCTTGCACTTCTAACACTACCAACCGTCTCTGGAAAATTATCTTTATATAAGGCTAAATATCTGGTAATTCCTCCCTCAACAATAATTTCATATACTAAATAAGCTTCTTGTAAACCAGTATGATATGGTCTTGCTGCTCCTAAATTATTAATCATCACCGCAAAAGGTCTTGTTTTACTTTTAGTATTAACTATTTTTACTTCAGGTACTTTTGGATCATCATCAATTTCCATCCCATCATCTTTATTATTAATATTGGAAAAATATTTATATCCATAAAATCCCCCGATACCTAAACCTATTAAAACTATCAACAATAATAAAAACTTAAATTTACTCTTTTTCTTTTTTCTTCTTGCCATACTACCACCATTTTCTAATTTTAGTATATCACTAATTACTATGTTTGTAAATTTAAAAAAGAACTATTCCTAGTTCTTCTCTAATACATATCTGTAAAATAAACTAGCCAATGCTGCTCCAATTAATGGGGCTAAAATAAACAGCCAGACTTGACTTAAAGCTTCTCCACCTTGAATTAAAGCTGGACCTAAACTTCTTGCTGGATTTACACTTGTGCCCGTAAAAGGTATTCCGATTAAATGAACTAAAGTAAGAGTAAGTCCTATTACTATACCAGATACATTACTATATTCTTTTTTACTTGTAACTCCAAGAATTACTAAAACAAAGATAAATGTTAAAATTACTTCCACTACTAAACCAATTAATAAAGTTGAAGCAAGTCCACTACCATAACTATTAGCACCTAAATTTACTCTACTACCAAGCATAAACCATAATAGTAAAGAACCACTTATAGCTCCTAAAACTTGCGCAACTACATAACCAATAAAGTCTT
>CANQBY010000038.1 GCA_947589695.1 uncultured Bacilli bacterium | reverse complement strand
CAATTAAAATGCCTATTGATTTAAATGTTGCTTATGCTGAATACATTAATCAGTCATAAAGTTTAACACAACTTTTTAATAAAAAAGAGTTTAAATTATTCTTTAAACTCAAAAGCATAATCACAAATAATGACGGTATCTCCTCTTTTAGCTCCTAGTCTTTCTAATTCGTCTTCTACACCCATTCCTTTTAATTTTCGAGCAAATCTTAAGACCGCGTCATCTTCATTAAATCGAGTCATTTTAAATAGTTTCTCTAACTCTTTTCCCTCCACAATCCAAGCTTCATTTTCTTTAGTAATCGTAAAAGGTTTTTCCTGTTTAAATTTATAAATAACATGACTTTCTAATTCTTCATTTTGATATAATGGATCATTCTCGGTTTCCTCTAATAAATCGGCCAGTCTTTGCATTAATTCATCTAAACCTTCATTATTTATCGCACTTATAGCTATAATTTCTTTCTCTGGAAACTTCTTCTTAAATTTTTCTAAATTTTCTTGAGCTTTTTCTAAATCCATTTTATTTGCAATAATAATTTCTTTTTTTAAGGCTAATTTTTCACTATATTTTTGAATTTCTTCTCGAATAGTTAAGTAATCCTCAATTGGGTCTCGCTCTTCACTAGCCCCCATATCAATTACATGGGCTATAATTTTGGTTCTAAGCGCATGTCTTAAAAACTTATGACCTAAGCCTACTCCTTCACTAGCTCCTTCAATTAAGCCTGGTAAATCGGCCATAATAAATGATCTTTCATCTTTTAATTTTACATATCCTAAATTCGGTACTAAAGTAGTAAAGTGATAACTAGCAATTTTAGGACTAGCTGCACTAATACTGGCTAAAATAGAGGACTTGCCAACACTTGGAAGGCCAACTAATCCAACATCCGCGATCATCTTTAGCTCGACCTTTAAGAGTCGCATTTCGCCGGGTTCTCCAAGTTCACTAATTCTAGGAGCATTATCACTGTGACTTTTAAAAGCTGCGTTACCCCGACCGCCTCGTCCTCCTTGGGCAACTACTACCTCGGTATTTTCTCCCACTAAATCGGCGACCACTAAATTCGTATCCAAATCAATGATAGTTGTTCCCTCCGGTACTTTAATTACAACATCTTGGGCATTAGCTCCCTGTCTATTAGCACCTTTTCCATTTTCACCTTTTTCACCTTTAATAATCTTCATATATCTAAGATCAATCAAAGTTTTAAGCCCTTTATCTACTTTAAAAATAATGCTGGCCCCTTTACCCCCATTACCTCCATCCGGACCTCCCATGGAAACATATTTCTCCCGATGAAAAGAAGTACAACCATCTCCCCCTTTTCCGGCCATAACTTTAATTTTTAATTCATCTACAAACATTTAAATCACCCACTTAGTTCTATCATCTAATCTTCATTTTCTGTTAAATCAATTATTTCTTTATCTAGATCAATTCTTTTTATATCTGGATAAGTCTTTAATTCTTCTCTAACTAATTTTTCATCTTCAAAATAATAAATACATTCTACTATATCATAATTTAAATCTTCTTCATGACTTATTACTTCTAAAGCATACATAATATTATCTTCAAACTTCCCCAATATTTGTTCTTCATTATTTACCCCATAAAAAACATCTAATTCTTGATTATCTAAAGTTACATATTTTACCCCATTATCTTTAATAACAGTTCCTTTATTTATTAATAAATCCCCATTATCATCAAAGAAGAAATATTTTTCTCTAATATAACTATCATAATAACCTACTTTTAATAAAACATATTCTTTATCATTAATTTTTTTAATTTCAATTTTATCTGTTGTTATTTTAACATAATTCTTAACTTGAGTATTTGAAAGTAAATCTTCAATATTATCCACTTTAAAATTATCTATAATATCCTCGGTAATAATATTTCCCCCATCATAATATACTCTTAAAAAAGCACTTGTTATTTGAGTCTCCGGATTTAAAACCATATTATATTCAAACTTAATTTTATGTTTTTGACCATTTAAAACAATACTATAAATTTCCGCTAAAACATTCCCATTATAAGTACTTGAAACTAATTCTATTTTAGTATCATTAGCTGTCACATTATTTCTATTTCTTATTCCTTTATGAGTTAAAGTATAAGTAGTTAAAGCAATAATTCCTAAAATACTAACAATTCCTATAATTAAACTTATAACTTTTTTCATGCTGACCAACCTCTTAGAAATATTATATCAATAAAGAACAAATTTTAAAACAAAAAAATCACTTGATTTTGTGATTTTATTTAAAAATATTAAAAAGTTTTGTTTTTCCTGAACCACTACCATTAATTCTTGAAAAACCTAATGCAATTAAGAAATCATCTAAAATAGGCTCATGTTCTTTTTTATCATCTAAATATGGAATATTAAAGAATATTTTACTATTGGATTCATGTTCAAAATCAGTAATATCTCTACTTGTTAAAATACTTTTATTTAATACAATTCTTTTATCTTTTAATTTTTCAAAAGCATCCCGATCACTTCTAATTAATTTATTAAGTTTAATTAATCCCGGTTCAATTAAATAAACTACTTCATTACATAAATTATTTTGTTTAGAATCATTTAAATCTACTAATATTACTTCTGCTTCTGGATTATTAGCAATATTAAAAGATAAATCTAATTCGGTTGTCGATTTTAAACTTTTATCATTTAAATATTTAAAATCTTCTTTATCTACTTCTAAAGCCACGACATTATAAGCTACTTCTAAATTTCTTTTAAGCATATAAACTAAAGTTGTGGCCCCAGCATGTTCGGTAACATTCCGAAAACCAATAATTCGCAATCCCCCACTACCACTTCCGGCAAAAGTATCAAAATCTACGGGATTATTATCGGGTTCACTACTATTATTCAAATTGTGATATTGTGCCACATCTTTATAAGAATTAGGATTATCAATTAAAAACTTAATCGCATTGATATTTCTTGTAAAATTATAAATTCCCATCGAAACAAGTTGAGATAAATAAGAACCACTATTAACCATCGCTGAATCATCTAAAAGTAAAATAATTTTACTGGTGTCAAAATTAACTGATAATTTTTGAATATTTTTAATATTTTGATATCCTTTAATCGCCGTTATATCTAAAATCATTTTATTAAAATAAAAATTTGTAAATTGCGCCACTAATTCATCAACATCAAATTCGCCATTTATACTCTTAATAATATCAATATCTAAAGTTGCTAACATATTTTGATATTTATTTGAAACAATTACATTCATATTTAACCTCCTATTACTGCACTATATCGACTGCCATCAGCTGTAAAAAAATTCGTGGTTGTTCCTCTAATATTAAATCCCCCTGTATTTCCTAACACAGGCAAATTAAATTCATAAAATAATAATACTTGATAATAATGGGTCGTATTAGCCCCTTTATATTTCTTTAAACAATAATAATATTCTTTATTAGCTTCTGCTTCTTCTAAAATATCTAGATCTAAACTGGTAGCTCCATAAATTCCTCTTTCCCCACTTGTGGTACAAACACCAGTTGTCTTATAATTAAAATTTTTTAAATAATTGTTAACTAAAGTTAATGATGTACTATTAATACCCTCATATTTTTCAATTATTGATACTGTCTCATTTTTAAGCTTAATCGTCCGCGAATATTGCAATGTTAAAATAATATAAGCTGCAAAAATTAAAATAAATAATATCACTAATTGTAAAAGCCATGTATTTCCAAGTGCTGTTCTCATTTTTTATCACCTCTAATTACACCAAAGTCCATAATTACCCCTATCAAATTTACATTCATTAGGTTCATATACCCGACTAGTTTCTCCCATTAATGAAAATCTTGTAAGCCGACTAACTACTGGTATATCTAAATGATAAAATATTTCTACTTGATAATATACAGCATTAGGTAATTCTGAATTACTAGCTACAGATATAGCTTTAATACAAAAAGCTGCATTATTTGCTCCCGCTCCTAAATATTCACCATTTCGATCATACCCTATTTGATCTCCATCACAATTACCTGAACTATGATAAGCTGCATCACTAAAATAATCTCTAATTTGTTCTGCAAAATTATAACAATTATTATCATCTGAACTAGCTACATTCGCAGTACAAACTCCCCCTTGATTTTTTATAATACTTACAATTTCATTTTTTACATTATATGCCTTAGAAAGATTAATTGAAAGACTAACATATCCTGTAAATAAAAATACAAAGACAATTACAATATTAAATAAAGGTACACTATTAATTGATTCTCTCATTTAATCACCTAAATTAACCCTTCCAAGCGCATGTAATCTTTTGACTAGGATTGCCCTTTACATAGCACTCTACTTTACCACCTTCTGGGATTGTACAATTACCTTCGCTATCTCGGCTCGGACAAGTGCAAATTGCTTCATTACATTTTGCTTCCACTCTAAATCCCTGTCTCATGGTAGGCCATAAAAAAGAAAAGAAAAAAGCAAGTAATAGTGCGATAATTATTACAACAATTACCGTTACATTTAAATCGCTTGTCGCTTCTTGCATTTTTCTTCTACCTCCTCAAATTTTTAAAGATTATTCAGTCTCGTCATCTTCACATTCTGTTGTTCCATCTGCATATGTACAACATTTTGTTTGACCATTATAAGTACCACCTGAGTTTGTACAAGTGTTACGAGATAACCCACTTTGAATTGCCGGCCATAAGAATGCATAGAAGAAGGCCGCTACTGCTGCGATTGCAACAACAGTAATAACTGTCATATTTAATTCACCAGTCGCTTCTTTCATAAAAAATAATTCCTCCTTTATATATTAATTTACAATTATTATTATAACCAATTTTTTCTAAAATAGCAATATACCATTTATATATTTTGTAAACCATATGAAAAAATATTGTCTAATAAACCCATTTTGTGATATATTTATATTGAAATAGAGTGATATTATGAAAAATAAAATAATTGAATTCCTTAAAGGTTTGGGTACCATATGCTTATTTATTATTTTAAGTTTATTAGGTTCCCAGATTCTTTCTAAATATCTTTATAATTCTAATAAAGTTATAGCTACCTTATCTCAAATAGGTGTTTATTTAATTATTTTTATTGGTTTATGTATTCCTTATTATAAAAGATTAATTAAAGACTTTCAAGAATTTAAAAAAGATAATCTTAAAGTTGCTTTTAAAAATTGGCTTGCTGGTTTAATTATTATGATTATTTCTAATTCTATTATTGTCACTCTTATGGGTAATATTGCCACGAATGAAAGTTTAAATCGCGAAATTTTGATGGATTATCCGGTAAGTAATATTATTACCATGGCCCTAATTGGTCCTATCTTAGAGGAAATAACTTTTCGTTTAAGTTTTAAAAAAGCGTTTACTAAATGGTACACATTTGCTATTTTCACCGGATTACTTTTTGGTTTAGCTCATATCTTACCAACCCTTACTCTAGGAACAACTAATCCATTAGAATTATTATTTACTATTCCTTATGGTGCTTTAGGTTTCTTCTTTGCTAAAGCTTTTTATGAAACCGATAATATTTATACTTCAATTATCATGCACATGTTCCATAATACTTTCTCCATTCTCTTAATCTTTGGAATGTAGGTGCTCTATGGAAAATAAAAAAGAAAAAAAACATCTTCTCTTTAAAATATTTAGTTGTTTAATTATTATTAGTGTTCTTCTTTATTTATATGCTCGTTATTTAAATCCTTATGGTTTAAAAATTAAGGAAATCCCTATTTATAATGATAATTTAAACGAAACTTATAATGGTTTTAAAATAGCTCATTTTAGTGACTTACATTATGATCGGACAATTGATGAAGCTAAACTAAAAACAATAATTAAAGAATTAAATGATCTAAATAGTGATGTTGTTATTTTTACCGGTGACTTATTTGATCATAAACCCAGTTCTTCCGAAGTTAAATTATTAACTAAATACTTAACCCAAATAAACGCTAAACTAGCTAAGTTTGCAATAATTGGTGATTATGATACCAAATATTTAGATAATTACCAAGAAATTCTTACTAATTCTAATTTTATTTTATTAGATAATTCTTCTAAGCTTATTTATAATAAAAGTACTATCCCTCTTAATTTTATTGGTTTAACTAATACCAATAACCTAGATGAACTCTACAACAATGATTACTTTAATATCACTTTAATGCATAAACCCGATCTTGTAAAAGATGTATATAACACAACTCTTGCTTTCGCGGGTCATTCTCTTGGAGGCCAAATAAAAATCCCCTTTTATGGTGGAATCCGTAAAATAGATGGAGCTAAAACTTATATTGATTCTTTCTATCAAGTAAATGATATTGCTCTTTATATCTCTAATGGTTTAGGAACCCAAGATTACAGTGTGCGTTTCCTAAATACTCCATCTCTTACTTTATATCGTTTATATAGCTCATAAGAGCTTTTTTTAATTTACATTATTAAACTTATAAATAATAAATAATATTAATAAAATTATATAAATTAACCCCATTAAAGAACCAAACATCCTGCGATATATATTTTTAGTTAAGATTAACCCTATTAAAATAATACTTATAAGTACTAATAAAATACTTAAAACTATAAAATATTCTAAAGGTAATATCTTAAAAACTCCTACCATCCCTAAAGTAATAATATCAACAATTATAATTGCTATTACTAAATATTTATTAAACGGTAATATTTTTTTCAAATTTACCACCTACTTTATTTAATTATATCAAAATCAAATTAAATTTAAAATATTAAAAATAATATAAGTATAAATAAGTAAATAAGCACTACCTATTAGTATTCCCCCAACAATATCACTAAAATAATGTACTCCTAAAAATACTCTACTATATCCAATTAAATAGATTAAACTAGCTATAATTATAAATAATAATATTTTTATTGGTAAACTATAAATATTAAGTATTAGATAAACTAAAATAAACCCATAAAAACTAACACTACTAACTGTATGTCCTGAAGGATAACTATACCCTTTTTCTATTACTAATCTTTTTTTATTAGGTCTTTCTCTTTTAAAAATATGTTTTAATATAAAAACAATTAAAGCATTAATAATCATTAAGATACTAATAATTATTGCTAAAGTTTTATTATTTAAAATAATAAATAATAATAAACAAACTATTATAAAAAACTTGGTATTAGCTAAATTAGTAATAATTTTATAAAAGTTTATTCTAAATCCCTCAATCTTTAAACTATTATAAAACTTTTCATCATCACTTTTAAGTTTATTATTTATAATTAAATAACTCCATATTATAAAACTAATTATTAATATTAAAAAACTAATTATTATCATATTTATCACAATATAATTATACTAAAAAAAACTCTTTAAAAAAACCTTATTTCTAAGGTTTTTAAAACGAATCAATATTTAATTTAATTCTTTTAATATTATTTACATAAGCATAAGCATTTACTAAAGTTCGAATTGCTTTCGCATTTTTACCTGATTTACCTATTACTACTGGCATATCTTTTTCGGCCACTAATACTTCGATTATGGTTGTATCTTCGTCACCTTCAAAACTGCTTACTTTAACCATATCTGGTTCTTTAACAATATTTTTTATTAAATAAGTTGTATAATCTGTTATATTCATCCTTATTTACCTTCTTTTTTTTGAGATGCATATTTCGCCATAATTCCTTTTTCACTTAAGATACTTCTTACTGTATCTGTTGGAATAGCTCCACTATTTAACCATTTTAAAACTAATTCTTCATTAATAGTTACTTCTGCTGGTTTAGTTATCGGATTATAAGTTCCTACTATTTCAATAAAACGTCCATCTCTTGGACTACGAGAATCAGCTGCGACTATCCGGTAAAAGGGTCTTTGTTTAGCACCCATTCTTTTAAGTCTTAATTTTACTGCCATGTGTTCTGCCTCCTTTGTGTTCTAATCTTACCATATTCTAAAGACTTAGTCAACCTTTTTTGGTTAACTTAAATAATCTTCATTAATATTCTCTGTTCCTTGATCTATTTCCTCGTCCATGCCATCTTCAATTACATCATAATCATCTGCTTCATCTTCCACACTTACTTTAAGCATGGTACTACCCACAATTTCCACGCCCAATTCTTTTTCTACTGTTAAATTAACAGTATTATCTTTAATATAAACATCCGTCACCGTCGGTTGATTTAAACTTCGCACAATAATCTCAGAAGCATCATTAAGTCTTGCCCCATCTTTAAGCCGAATATTCATTTTATCATTATAATTAAATCTTTTCGTTGTAACAGCCGTTTTAGTATCATTGTTATAAGAATACCAAACATTAACATCAAAAGAGCCATTAATACTTACACTTCCACCCTCATTTTTTCCTTCAAATGTATGATTAATAACCCAACAACCCAAAACTGTATCTGGCTTTTCCTCCGGATTTACACTAAACTTACTTGCACTACTTTTTTTGGCTTTTCCCACCACAGCTTTCGTAACTATCTCTTTATAACTTGCCAATTTTATTCCTCCTCTATTTTAATCTATGCAAAGTTATGATAAAAGTACACTTTTTTCCAAGAAGATGATATAATTAATTAGAGGTGAAGATAATGGATTGTATATTTTGTAAAATAATAAAAAAAGAAATACCCAGCATAGTATTATATGAAGATGATAAAATTTTAGTAATGTTAGATATTAACCCTGTAAGTGATGGTCATACTCTAATAATTCCCAAAAAACATATCGAAGATATTTTAGAAGTTGATGATGAAACTTTAAATTATATGTTTAAAAAAGCTAAAGAATTAGCACCACAAATATCCCAAAAACTTCATAGTAAAGCTATGACTTATTTAATAAACTATGGTGATGATCAACGAGTAAAACACTTACACTTACATCTAATACCTGACTACACCAAGAAAAACAAAACGAAAGAGCCAAAAGACATCTACAACATCCTAAAAACCGAAGACATCTAATCTTCGGCTCTTTTTTTGACACCATAAATGACACCATAAATGACACCATAAATGACACCATAATTATATCTAAGACTACCACTTCACCAGTATTTGTCAAGCAAAAGCTACATTAAAAGGCTACATTAAATCATTCTATATTTAAGTTTTAAAAAAATATAATTATTGTCAAGACCAAATTATATTTTTTTATTCAAAATACCAAGAATCTTTAAAAGTACACTTGAAAGTACACTTGAAAGTACACTTGAAAGTACACTTGAAAGTACACTTGAAAGTACACTTGAAAGTACACTTGAAAGT
>CANQBY010000037.1 GCA_947589695.1 uncultured Bacilli bacterium | reverse complement strand
AAAAAATATGAATTAACTCATAATAATTATGGTGATATAATGGAATTATTTAATGTAGTATTTAGAACTCTTTTCTTTTATTTTTTTATTACTTTAGCTTATAGAATTATGGGAAAAAGAGAAATTGGACAATTAGGAATTATAGATTTAATTGTATCTATTTTAATTGCGGAATTAGTAGCAATTAGTATTGAAAATAATAAAGATAGTATCTTTTTAACAATTTTACCAATTAGTTTACTGGTAGTACTAGAATTAGTTTTAGCGTATATTTCAATTAAATCCCGCACTTTTAGAACTATATTTGGGGGTAAACCATCTTTAATAATTGCAAATGGAAAGATAAACTATCATGAAATGGTAAAACAAAGATATAGTATGGATGATCTTCTTTTAAGTTTAAGACAAAAAGAGATTCGCAATATTGAAGATGTTGAATATGCTTTTTTAGAGCCAAATGGGAAATTATCAATTTTTAAGTATAATTATTTTAAAATACCAACAGCGTATCCTATGCCTATAATTGTCGATGGAAGTATTCAGGATAAAGCTTTAAAATTTATTCATAAAAATAAAAGTTGGTTAGAAGTAGAACTTAAGAAAAAGAATTTAGAAATAAAAGATATATTTTATGCTTTTTATCGAAAAAAGAAAATTTATTTAGTTAAAAAAGAGAAACTTAAAAAATAAGTTTTACTTGTAAATAAGTTAAGGATATATTATAATATTAAAGCTTGGAGTTTTAAATATGGATATATTTTTAATGTTAGATTTAATTAATTTTGATATTGATTCTTTAGAAAAAGAAATAGAAGTTTATAAAAAATATCATTTTGATATGATTGGGATTAGTCTTAAGAAAATAAAGAATGATAAAAGTTATTTTGGTTATTTTTTAAGGAAAAATTTAGAATATAGAAAAGTAATAGAAAAGAGTTTAATAGATTTAAAAAAATTAGAATATATATTACAAAATAAAAAGATTTTAGGAAATAGATTAAGACAATATATTATTAATAAATCAAGATTAAATAGTAAAGAGATTAATAAAATATATGAGATATATAATATACCTTTTAGATTACAAGATGGCATTAATAAAAATATCTTTATTAGAGAAAATAAAGGGTATAGATTAAATCCGGAGTTAAGTTTTATCTTTGAGCAAGATATGATTGATTTTGTGAAATATTATATTAATTTAAGTTTTAATTTAGAGAGATTAGCAATAGATGAAGCATACCACAGGTATGAGCTTAGCAGTTTGACAAAAGATAATATTTGTGGTATTATATAGCTTATCTTTTAGAAAAAGGGGGATTTTTTATGGGGTTTCATTATACTATAGATACCATAAATCATATTAATAATTTAATTTTAAAGAAAAATTTAACTTTACAAACTTTAGAAGCAACTTTAGAACATTTAGGAAATAATTTAAAGGCACAAAATGAGGAATTAATGAGTTATTTAAATTATAAACCATATTATCAAGGATTATATACAGAGGAAGAAAAAAGATTAATGCGCGATGATTTAGCAAAATATGTGGAGACTTTTGCAATTAAAAATGAACAATTAAGAAAAGATATCGCGGAAGTAGCAGAAGATATTGCACGACTTACGATTGTTAGAGATAGCATTATTGAAAGAGTTTTAAAATATGCAACTTTTAGTAATTCCGAAATGATTTATTTACTAGAACAATTTGGAATAAATTATCGAACAATGATGATTGATAATAAAACATTATTAGTGCCAGAAACTTTTGTGTTAAGAAAAGATAAAATAGGGGAAGGGCCTAAAATAGATTTAATGGCTTTAGATACTTTAACAGAAGGCAAAGAATACACCGTTTTAACAATGTATCGGAAAGATAATGACGCATTACTAGGGTTTAATACTTTACTTACAAAATTAGTTAATGCTAAAGCTGTTAGAAAAGAAAGTAAACCAAATAATAAAACAAGTATAATAAAGAAAATGTTTAGAAATAATAAGCAAGAAGAAAATCGGGTGCAAGTGGAATTACCAGAGTTAATCGAATTTTATAAAAGAGATAAAAAAGGAAAAGTAGTATTTAATGAAGAAGCTTTAAATTATGTTTCTAAAGAATTATTAATGGAGGCGATGGAAAGTTTAACTGAAGAAGATTTAAAAACGATTTATCAACCGAATAGAACAACTAGAAATAAAAGAATTAAAGATATAATTCCAGCGCTTGAAGTATATGATTGTAAAGGAGTACCAGTTTATATTAGAAAAGATAATAGTATTGCTTTAAATCCGGAAGTATTAAATATTTTACCCGAAGAAGTATTAGGTTTCTTAGATTATTATATCGAAGCAAGATATGCTGGAGAAGTTAAAACTATGGAAGAAGCACTTAATATTTATAGAGGTAATCAAAGAAGATAGATTAAACATCTATTTTTTTCTTGTATAAAAATAACTTTTGTGGTATATTATAAAAGTAAAGCAGAAAAGAAGCTAAGTATTATATGTTTTTTAAAAAGAGAGTTCATGGTTGGTGGAAATGAATTAAAAAAGTATAAGAAATCTCCTTCTTGAGTGGAACTAATCATTCCCGGATAATTCCGTTAGAAATTAATGAGTAAGATAAAGGATGGTACCGCAGAATTTGCTCCTGGCAATTTTGGGGTTTTTATTTTTTTAGAGGAGGATTTTTATGATAGATATTAAATTAATAAGAGAAAACAGAGAATTAGTAAAAGAAAATATCAAAAAGAAATTTCAAGAGGAAAAATTACCTTTAGTAGATGAAGTTTATGAGTTAGATATTAAGTATCGGAATTGTAAAACTAAAGCCGATAATTTAAAGGCCGAAAAAAATAAACTTAGTGCAACAATTGGTGAGTTAATGCGTAATAAAAGAATCGAGGAAGCTAATAGTGCGAAAGAAAAGGTCGCCCAAATGAATGCGGAAATTCCAGCGCTTGAAGCAGAAGAAGCCGAATTAGAAGCGAAAATTCATGAGATAATGATGGTTATTCCAAATATCATCGCTGATGATGTACCAATTGGGGAAGACGATAGCAAAAATGTGGAAGAACAACGCTTTGGAGAAGCAAAAGTTTATCCTTATGAAATACCATATCATGCCGAGATTATGGAAAGTTTTCAAGGACTAGATAAAGAAGCAGCCGGTCGGGTTACCGGGAATGGTTTTTATTATCTAATGGGGGATATTGCAAGACTTCATAGTGCCGTTTTAGCATACGCCCGCGATTTTATGATCGACAAAGGTTTTACTTATTGTATTCCTCCTTATATGATTCGAAGTGAAGCAGTCGATGGAGTAATGAGTTTCAGTGAAAAAGAGAATATGATGTATAAAATTGAAGGAGAAGATTTATATTTAATTGGAACTAGTGAACACTCGATGATTGCTAAATTTAAAGATCAATTATTAAAAGAAAGTGATTTACCAATTACCATGACTTCTTATTCGCCTTGTTTTAGGAAAGAAGTAGGAGCGCATGGAATTGAAGAGAGGGGAATATACCGGATTCATCAATTTGAAAAACAAGAAATGATTGTGATTTGTAAACCGGAAGATAGTGATATGTGGTATGATAAAATGTGGAATTATTCTGTAGAACTTTTTAGAAGTTTAAATATTCCAGTGCGAAAACTTATTTGTTGCAGTGGCGATCTGGCTGATTTAAAATATCGCTCTTGTGATATTGAAGCTTGGAGTCCAAGGCAACAAAAATATTTTGAAGTTTGCTCTTGCTCTAATTTAACGAGTGCGCAAGCCCGAAGATTACAAATAAGATATAAAAAAGAAGATGGTTCCAAAGAATTTGCCCATACTTTAAATAATACGGTAATTGCACCACCAAGAATGTTAATTGCTCTTTTAGAGAATAATTATCAAGAAGATGGTTCCATAATTATTCCGGAAGCTTTAAGACCTTATATGGGTGGAAAAGAAAAGATAGAGAAGAAGTAGAACTTCTTTTTTTTAATAATTTGTCGCTTGAAGAAAAATGCCTCAAGTGGCAAAAATCTTCAATGATGTGTTGCAAAATATTTAAAAGTATTATATAATTATGTTGAAGAAAATTGCCTCAAGTGGCAAAAATCTTCAAAGGAGGAAATATGAAAGAAATAAAAAGAGATATCTACTTAAATAAGTTAATTAGCAGAAAAGAAAATGGTTTAATTAAGATAATAACGGGGATTAGAAGATGTGGAAAATCTTATTTATTAGATCCTTTATTTAAAAATTATTTGCTTGATAATGGAGTAAAAGAAAATCATATTATAAAATTAGAATTAGATAAGGAAGAAAATATCAAATATCGTAATCCTCATGAATTAAATTTATATATAAAATCTCAAATAAAAGATAAAAATATGTATTATATTTTATTAGACGAAATTCAATTTGTGGATGATTTTGAATCGGTTTTAAATGGTTTCTTATACGAAAGAAATCTTGATGTTTATGTAACAGGCAGTAATTCAAAATTCTTATCTTCAGATATTATTACAGAATTTAGGGGACGAGGGGATGAAATAAGAGTATTTCCACTTTCTTTTTTTGAGTATGTTGAAGCTTTTAAGGGGGATAAAATTGATGCTTGGAATGAATATGTATTATATGGAGGATTACCCTTAATTTTATCTAAAAAGACGGATGAAGAAAAATCAAAATATTTAAAAGATTTATTTGAGCAAACTTATATAAAAGATATAATTGAACGCAATAACATTCAAAGATATGATATTATAGATTCAATTATTAATATTTTAGCCTCTTCAGTTGGTTCACTTACTAATTCGCAAAAAATATATAATACATTTGTAAGTATGGGAGAAAAAGAAATTTCATTAAATACGGTTAATTCATATTTAAAAAATATTGAGGATGCTTTTATTGTTAATAAGTCAGATAGATATGATGTTAAAGGTAAAAAATATATTCAAACACCTCAAAAATATTATTTTTCGGATATTGGATTACGCAATGCGAGATTAAATTTTCGACAACAAGAAGAAAATCATATAATGGAAAATATTATTTATAATGAGTTAATAGTGAGAGGGTATAATGTTGATGTTGGAGTAGTTGAAGTACGAGATGAAAATAAAGTAAGAAAACAATTAGAAGTTGATTTTGTCTGTAATTTAGGAAATAAACGATATTATGTACAATCAGCATTAAATTTGGAAACAAGAGAAAAAACAATTCAAGAAGAAAGACCATTAATGAATATAAATGATAATTTTAAAAAAATAATTGTAGTAAAAGATAATATAAAACATTGGTATACTGAAGAAGGTATATTAGTAATTGGAATACAAGAATTCTTATTAAATCAAGATAGTTTAAATTTATAGTTTTATGGGATACTATAATTATTATTGAAATGTTAAACCCTATATAAGTAGAAAAGAAAAGGTGAAAAAGAAGTATTAAAGTTCTTTAAAAACTAAAGAACAACGGACAATATTTCTTTGTATTTTTTTAATGCCATTGTAAAAAAGTGGCAGAAATGCCAAAAAAATGTAATGGGAATTTTAGAAGTATTAAAAAGATTAGATACTGGCATTGAAGAAAAATGCCTCAAGTGGCAAAAATCTTCAATGGAATAAATTTTTGAAGATAAAAGAAAAAGAATTAATTTTTTTAGATTTTAAAGCTTGTATAAATTAAGAAATATTATATAATAAATAACTGGTGGTTTTATGATTTTTTTAGTATATTTAATAATTGTTATGTTTTTAATTCAAAAATTAAATATAGCTTTAACTGAAGATATTGAAAATAAATTAAATAAAGAATTAAATCAATATTTAGAAGATAATAAAATAGAATTAGATGTGAGAGAAACAATATTTTTAGAGGGTTTAGTATATAATTTACTTAAAGAGATTATGCCTAATAATAAAGATAATGCCGTAACTTTAAGAAGCTTTTTTATGACCTGTAGAACGTGGCTTTCTTTAGAACAAGAAATTGATGAGTTTATTTTTTTCTTAGAGAGTTGTTATCCAGAACTTTTAGGGTTACCTGATTCTCAAAATACAAATGAATTAGAACAAGAATATTTTATTACTTTTAAAGAGAATAATAAGTATTTAACAATCTTTTTTACTTATTTTAAAGGAATCGTTGTAATAAAAAAAGTAAGTGATTCTTTAAATAGTTTAAGTTTAAAAGAACAATATATGATTTTAAATAAATGGTTAAAGAATTTAAAAGAACAAAGAAATAATTATAATTATTCGAAAGAATTAGAAAAACGGATGGATAATATGGGAGAATGGGAACTTATAGAAGATAATGAGGAGATGTGTTTAAAAAGAAAGTTAAAGGGATTAAATTAACTCTTTTTTTAAATTAAAAAATAAGTTATAATAAATATTGGTGAAGATTTATGGAAGTAAGTTTACAAGGAATAAAGATAAATGTACTTATAAATCGGAAAAATAATAAAAATATTTATTTTCGTTTTGATGAAGATTTAAACTTGGTAGTTAGTACTCCTAGAAGAATTAAAGAAAAAGAGATTGAAGAACTAATTAAAAAAAATGAAAAATCATTACTTAGATTATATAATAAAAGTTATAAAAGAAATTTAAAAGATACAGAATTTTGGTATTTAGGAAATCCTTATGAAATTATTTATGATGAAGATGTAAAAGATATTATATTTGATTCAGGAACCATAAGAGTAGATAATTACCAGCGATTAGAAAAATTTGTGAAGAAAATGACAAAAGAAATATTTGAAGATGAAGTATTAAAATTAAGAGAAATAATTAAAACGCCAGATTTTAAATTAAAACTTAGAAAAATGAAAACAAGATGGGGAGTTTGTAATTATAAACAAATGACAATTACTTTAAATACCGAGTTAATTAAATATAATAAAGATTTACTTAGATATGTAATTGTTCATGAAATGTGTCATTTTTATCATCATGATCATAGTAAGAATTTTTGGGAGATGGTAAGTATTTATTATCCGGATTATAAAAAAGCAAGAAAGGAATTAAGAGATTAATGATAATAGAATCAGTAAATAATCCAAAAGTAAAAAATTGGATGAAATTAAAAGAAAAGAAATATCGAGATCAAGAAGGATTATTTTTAATTGAAGGAGATCATTTATTAAAAGAATCTTTAAAAGCTAATTTAGTAAGAGAAATTATCGCGGGGGATGAAAGTTTTAAAGTGGATAATGTTCCTTTTTATCTGGTAAGTGAGGGAGTTTTAAAAAAGTTATCCAGTCAAGTTAGTAGTACTAAAGTAATCGCGGTAGTTGAAAAAATTAAAACTACTAAAATAGTTGGGGATGTTTGTATTTTAGATAATATTCAAGATCCGGGAAATTTAGGAGCCATTATAAGAAGTGCCGTTGCTTTTAACATTTCGAATTTAATTATGAGCGCAGATACCGTAGATTTATATAATGAAAAAGTAATTAGAGCAAGTGAAGGTATGATTTTTAAACTTAATTATCAAAGAGGAGATTTAACGCAGATTATAGCAGATTTAAAAAAAGATGGTTATCAAATTTGGGGAACCGATGTTTCTAAGGGGGTCAATTTAAAAGAAATACAAAAGGAAGGGAACGTTGCCATTATTATTGGGAATGAAGGACAAGGTATGAATCCCAAATATAAAGATGTTTGTGATAAATTAATCAATATAAAAATAAGTCATGATTGTGAAAGTTTAAATGCCAGTGTGGCTGCCAGTATTATATTTTATCAGATGATGGAATAATTTAGGGAAAGCCCCTTGAGAATAATGGGGAAATACGCTATAATGGTGTAAAGATTAGGTAGAGTTTTGGAGGCAAAATGGAGTATGTTTATTTAGGAAAAATTACAAATACGCATGGAATTAAAGGAGAAATTAAAATTCTAAGTAATTTTGAAAAGAAAAACTTAGTTTTTAAACCGGGATTTAATTTATATATTGGTAATGAAAAAAAGCTAGAACAAATTAAGAGTTACCGGCCTCATCAAAATTATGATATGGTAGTTTTAGAAGGAATAAATGATATAAATGAGGTTTTAAAATATAAAGGTTTAAAAGTTTATATAAATAAAGAAGATTTAAAATTAGAAAATCAAGAATATTTATTAGAAGATTTAATTGGGTGTAAAATTATTTATAAAGATGAAGATTATGGGATAGTAGAAGATGTTTATAATAATAAAGATAAGGTTTTACTATACGTAAAGAAAGAAGATCAATATTATTATATTCCTTTGGTAGAGGATTTTATTAAAGAAGTAGAAATAAAGAATAAAAAAATACGAGGAGAAAGGATTGATGAATTAAGATGAGATTTGATATTTTAACCCTTTTTCCGGAGGTTATTAAAGCTTATATCAATGAAAGTATTATTAAAAGAGCAATTAATAATAAGAAAATAGAAGTAAACGTTGTGAATATTAGAGATTATACGTTACTTAAAAATGGCCAAGTAGATGATACTCCATATGGGGGTGGAAGTGGCATGGTTTTAATGTGTGAACCGGTTGTTAGAGCAATTGAAGCAGTAAAAGATAAAGATTCACTTGTTTATTTACTAACCCCCCAAGGAAAATTGTTTAATCATGGTCTGGCTCAAGAATTAGGAGAGAAGACGAAACATTTAATTTTAGTTTGTGGGCATTACGAAGGTTTTGATGAACGAATTTTAAATTTTGTCGATGGCGAGATAAGCATTGGGGATTTTGTCCTTACGGGAGGAGAGTTACCAGCATTAGTGATTTTAGATACAATGTCCCGATTTATTCCGGAGGTTATTAAAGAAGATTCCTTTTTAAATGATTCTTTTAGAGATGGGTTGTTAGATTATCCAGAATATACCAAGCCGCGAGAGTTTCGAGGACTTAAGGTGCCCGATATCTTATTAAGTGGGGATCACAAAAAAATTCAAGAATATCGCGACCAAGAAAAGTTAAGAGTAACCAAAGAAAAAAGACCAGATTTACTTAAGTAGGTGAGTTAATGAAAAGTTTTATTATTCGAAGATTAAAAAAGAGTTTAGAGTTAGATAAGCCATTAGAAGAACTAGAGGGTTTTAGATATGTGCCCAAAATTAGTCATAATGAATTAAAAATTAAAGAGATTATTATTGTTAATCCCTCTTTAATTGATAGTCTAATTAAAATTAGTTTTGATAAAAAATATAAAAAAGTCTTAGAATTTTATTTAAAAACCTTAAGTGAAGAAGACGATAATGGAACAGATACGAATTTAATGATGGCTTTAGATGAACTTGCAAGACTTAGAAATATAATAATTAGAAAATATCAAAAAGCTTTGAGTAAAAAAACTTTAGAAAAACTTTTAAAGAAATTAAAAATATTAGAAAATGAAATAAGAATTAAATTAATTGATTATAAAATAATGTTAGAACAACAAAAGGTGCCTGATAGAGAAAAAGGAAAGGGAAGATAAATACTTAGGTTTAAGTATTTTTTTTAAACAAAAAAACTTGAATATCGATATTCAAGTTAATTATAAGAATGGTGACTCCGGAGCGATTCGAACGCTCGACCGATCGCTTAGAAGGCGATTGCTCTATCCAGCTGAGCTACGGAGTC
>CANQBY010000036.1 GCA_947589695.1 uncultured Bacilli bacterium | reverse complement strand
TTCTTCATTATAGTAATTTAGATACATATTCATTTGACCGGCATATTCAGCTTTCATTTGGCCAATTTTTAAATCAATTAAAACATAGCATTTTAATATTTTATTATAAAAAACCATATCAACATAATAATGAGTATTCCCTAAAGTAACTCTTTGTTGTGTCCCAACAAACATAAAACCTTTTCCTAATTCGAGTAAGAATTCTTCAATATGCTTGACTAACTTTTGCTCTAAATCTTTTTCTAAAATTGGTTTATTTTCTTTAACTCCTAAAAATTCAAACACATAAGGTTCTTTTAATACATCTTCAGGTGTATTAATTTTTTGGCCAATCTTTGATAATTCATAAACTTTTTCCTTATTCTTTTTTCCTTCGGAAAGCAATAATCTTTCAAATAAAGATGTTTCTAATTGTCTTTTTAATTCTCGAACACTCCAGTTAGAATTTAAGCATTCCTTTTCGTAAAAGTTTCGTTCATCAACATTTTCAATACTTAATAATTCACAATAATGTGACCAACTCAATTTTCCAGACACTGTCTGGAATTTTGGATAAGTAATATAAAGTTTACGCATATTAAATAAATTGCTGACTGAAAATCCTGATCCTAAAATCTTTCTTAATTCTTTAGAAAGTTCCTTCATAATTTGTTTGCCATATTCTGCTTTAATATTGCCGTTCTGTTCATTTTCAACAATAATTCTTCCAACATTCCAATAGGCATATAACATAGTATTATTTACTTCATAAGCGACCTTTTGTCTACTGCTTAAAATAACATCTTTGATTTCCTCAATCATTTCAGCATTATTTTTCTCTAACATTTTCTTCCTCCTTTCATAATTAATCAGTCGTGATTAACTAATTTAAAATATAATTCTTCTATTAGATATTTTATCATAAATTAAGTTTTATTTTAATCATTTATCGATAATAAAGTGAATTTTCTCTTATTAAATCTTAATTTTTTTATAATTTTTTTGGCGGATTTAAAGGATAAAATATTTGTCAATATTTTAAATATTATTGTGCTTTAACTAAGTTATCTTATTATTTATTTCTTCAGCATAATTTTTTAAAAGAAAAAGTCCATAATATCAAGTATTACGAACTTTTACTTATCTTTCGCACAATGGTGTGCGTAAAATTCAATATGGGGCGAAATAAGGGAGTCGAACCCTTGCATAACAGAGCCACAATCTGCCGTGTTAACCACTTCACCAATTTCGCCATATAGGGCTTTTTATATTTAAGCATTATTAGAATAACAAAAAATAAGGAAAAAATCAAGACTTTTAGGTATTAATATTAATTCTTTACTTATATTAATAATGATGTCAAATGAAAAATTATAGTATTTGGGAAGATTTAAAAAATGAGATTAAATGTCAAACGTTAGATAAAAACTTAGATTGTGAGGTCTTAATTGTTGGGGGAGGAATAACCGGGATATCTATATTACATCAATTAAGAGTCGAAAAGGTAAAAGCTTATCTTGTTGAAAGAGGCAAATGTGGGTATGGGATTACTTCCAAAAGTACAGCCAAAATTACTTATTTACAAGAAAAAATTTATATGAATATTCGAAATATGGTAAATGAAGAAATGGCAGCTTTATATTTAAAAAGCCAAAGACAAGCAGTCAATTTACTTAAAAGAATAATTGAAGAAAATAATATTAATTGTGATTTTACAAAAGCTAATTCTTATTTATTTACAAAAGAAGAAGAAAATATAGAAAGTATTGAAGAAGAATATATTTTCTTAAAAAATAATGGGGTGGATGTTAGTTTAATAAATAAACTACCTTTTAAAGAAACTTGTAAAAAAGCTTTAATGGTTAGTGATACTTATCTTTTTCATCCTTTAAAATATATTAATTTTTTTAAAGAAAAATATCAAGATTATATTTGGGAAAATACAAAATTAGAAAGTTTTAAAAAAGTTAATAATTATTATGAATGCGTAGTAAATGGGAAAATAGTTAAATGTAAATATTTAGTTATAGCTACTCATTATCCTTATTTTTTAAGAAAGTTTATCTTACCAATAAAAAGTTATATTGAAACATCTTTTATCGGAGCTAAAAAAGTAAATGATTTTAAAGAGATAAGCGCAATAAATATAGATAATCCTTCGATTAGTTTAAGATATCATACAGATTTAGATAGTAATTATTTGATTTATTTATTTAATTCCAAGAAAAGTGCCGATATCAAAGATTTTAAAGATTATTTTTTAGAATTAAATAAAAATAATAAGTTTCTTTATTTATGGAGTAATAATGATATTATAACTAATGATTATATTCCGTTTATAGGAGCAATTAATAAAGATAAAACTTTACTTTTAGCAACTGGCTATAACACTTGGGGAATGACTAATGGAACAATCGCCGGTTTAGTAATTAAAGATATAATTTTAAATAAGCCCAATCCTTTTATAGAGTTATTTAATCCAAAAAGAAGTTTAAATTTAAGTAAAATAGTAAGATTTCCGGGAGATATTTATGGTAATGTAAAAGCCATAGTTAAAAGTACTGATAACAATGTTAATAATAAACGAGTTACTAACAAAGTAATTGATGGTAAAAAAGTGTTGATATATAAAGATATTTTGGGAAAAGAACATATTGTGTTAAATAAATGTCCCCATTTAAAGTGTGGAATAGTTTTTAATGGAACTGAAAAAACATGGGAGTGTTTATGTCATGGTTCAAGATTTGATTTAGATGGTAAATGTATAAATGGTCCGAGTAATTTTGATATAACTTTTAAATAAATTATGGTATAATTAGATTAGAAGGGCTAGTAAAGACTTTGGCTTTTTACTAGTTCTTTTTTATTTAGGAGTTGATTAGATATGATATTATTTGCTTGTTTAAAAAAAGAATTTATGGAATATGTTAAAGATGGAGTAATTAGTGATAAAGTATATGAAGCTTATAAAGAAAAATATCAGAAAAAAACAAAATATAATCAAATTAAAGCTTGGGCTAATAGTTTACCGATTATGAGTCAAGTAATAGATCAATTGCCAGATAATACAGGAATTATTTTAGAATATAATATTCCTCTTACTTCTAAAAGTATTGATATGATTATAACAGGATATGATAGTAATAAAAAACCTGTAATATTAATTATTGAATTAAAACAATGGAGTTATTCGAAACTTATTAAAGCGGTGGATGGAGTTGTTAGAACCAAGATTAATAGTCAGGAAAAAAATGTTTTACATCCAGCTTATCAAGTACTAAGTTATGCTCAAATTCTTAATAATTATAATATAAATATTGAAAAAGAACAAATTAAAATTATACCTTTAGTAGTTCTTCATAATTATGAATTAGAAATAGATGATGTTTTATATAATAAAAAATATAAACCTTATTATAGTAAAGTGTATATGTTTGGAAAGAATGATAAAAATGAGTTAAAAGATTTGATAAATTCTTATATTAATTTGGGAGATAATTTAGATATTATTAGAAAAATAGATGAAAGTGAGATTAGACCCACGAAAAAACTATTAGATGCAATTATTAATATGACTAAAGGGAAAAAAGAATTTACTTTATTAGATGAACAAAAAGTAATTATGGAAGAAATTATCACCAAAGCGCGAGATTCCTTTTCGGATGGAAAAAAACGAGTGATAATTATTAAGGGAGGACCGGGGACTGGTAAATCAATTTTAGCTATTAATGCTTTAGGAGAATTATTAACTAATGGTCTAATGGGTGCTTATGTTTCTAAAAATATGGCGCCCCGAAAGGTATATAAAAATATGCTAGTAAGTGGGGATAATGAAATAAGTATACATGAACTTTTTAAAAGCTCGGGATATTTTATGTGGGATAAACCTAATAAATATGACTTTTTATTGGTGGATGAAGCCCATCGTTTACAAGAAAAATCTGGAATTCATAATAATATTGGGGAAAATCAAATTAAAGAAATTATAAATGCGGCAAGGTTAAGTGTATTTTTTATTGATGAAAAACAAATGATTACTTTAAGAGACATAGGAACCATAGAAAATATTTTAAATTTTGCTAAAAATGCCCAAGCAGAGATAGAAACTTTAGAACTGGTTAGTCAGTTTCGATGTAATGGCAGTGATAACTATTTAGAATTTATTGATAATTTGCTTTATAATAAACGGGGAAAAGTTAAATTTAATTTTGATTTTCAAGTTTTAGATTCACCCATGGAATTAAGAAGAGTAATAGAAGCTAAAAATACTCATAATAATGCCCGAATTGTCGCCGGATTTTGTTGGCCTAGAAAAGTAAGATATGCCGATAATCAGGATTACCATGATATTAAAATTGGGGACTTTGCGATGAGTTGGAATTTAAAACATGGAGAACCCTTTGCAACAAGAGAAAACGCTATAAGAGAGGTGGGTTGTATTTATAATGTTCAGGGTTTAGAGTTTGATTATATTGGAGTTATTATTGGACCAGATTTAAAATATGAAAATGGTAAAGTTATTAGTGATTATAAAAAAAGAGCCAATACCGAGAAATCTTTGTATGGGCTACAAGTATTAATTAAAAAAGACAAAGAATATTATGAGAAACTAGCTGATACCATTATTAAAAATACTTACCGAGTATTACTTACAAGAGGAATAAAGGGTTGTTATGTTTATGCAGTTGATGAAAAATTACAAAAACATTTAAAAAAAGCACTTGAAAATAAAGTGCAGATTTAAGTTTTTTATTTTGATAAATTGCTTGTTAAATTTTTTAATATTTTATTTTATAAGTACCTTCTGGTAACTTACTTGTAGCAACAAAACCAGGCTCTGATGCGATAACATCGGGTATTCTATTTACAATATCGGCACAAGTTAATCTGACAGTGTCAGGTTTATTAATTGTAATTGTGGTATCTGGTTCACCATAGATGGTCCAGGTATTGGTATCAGAATCGTTAGGGCCATATACTTTACCGATTGATTCTGCTTCAATAGTAATACCCTCTTCGGTTTCTAAAATAGCAACAGCACTCATACCAGTGGCATTTCCTTCTTTTATTTCCATATTAAGAGTTTCACTATAAAGATCCGAATTACAAGTAGTTGGAATACATTTACTATTTAAAGATTTAGGGGTTAAATGTAATTTATCAGCTAACCAACCTACAGTATTCCACATATATGATGGGGTGTATTCCCGATTTTGGATTAGTTTTTCTCTTTCTTCAGTGGAAATATCATCTAAAGAAGCAATTTTCGCATTAAATTCCGCGATAGTGAGACCAGCGCCATGAACCTCAGCTAAAGCTTTACCATAATCTTCGACATTATAAGAAGAGCTACCTTTGATTTTCGTAATTTTATGGGTAGATGAGGCTAGAGAAGTAATTAAACTACCCCAAAAAACATCTTGATAGCCACAGCCAGTTATGGTGACATTGTAAGATTTAGCTAAACAATCTAGTTCTTCATAAACACTCGGATTAGAATTTTCAGGATAAAAACATTCTTCCGAAGTCGTTATAACATTAACTCCATTAGTAATACAGGTCCTGATATTATTTTCCACATCGTTTAAATAAGACATCGTAGCAATGACGGCAATATCAGGCTTAGTCGCACTTAAAAGCTCATCTAACTTACTTACGGGTTCAATTTTGATACCGGTTTTTTCACCACCAATAATTTCACTTATATCTTTTCCATATAAATTTTCGTTAATATCAACAGCTCCGACTATTTCACCACCAAGATTTTGAACATATTCCATGATGTATTTACTCATCTTGCCACAGCCAATTTGAAAGACTTTAATTGGTTTCATTTAAATCAACTCCTTCTTCGCTAATCATATCAGCAAATTCCACCTTAAAGCGTTCGATTTCTTTATTACGAGCGTCTTCATAAATATTTTTAGCATTACACATAGCTTTATAAAAATGTTTTAAAGTAACACTTTTTTTATTATCATATAAAGCAAAAGTAAAAGCATTGGAAACAATAGTTAAACAAATGTCAGGATACCGAGAAGCTATCTCGTAAACTCGTTTATATTCGTCAGTCATATCAACAATAAAACGCATAATTTTTTCTTTAATAAAATCGGTATATTCACACTTAACACCTAATTGTTTTTCAAGTTTAGGAAGTGTTCCCATAAGAATCGCAACAGTTGTTTCCTTTGAAGCTTCTTGGACTTCAATTTTGACAAAACGTCTTAGGAAAGCCCGGTCCCGAAGGATATAATGCTCATATTCTTCAGTAGTAGTAGCTCCAATCATTTTAATGGTACCACGATCTAAACCAGCTTTTAACATATTAGCAAAATCCATACCACCATCTTTATTTACTAATAAATGCGTTTCGTCAATAAATAAAATAACATTATCTTTGGTAGCTAGTTCTCGCACTAACAAATCAATCCGATTTTCCGCTTCGCCACTGATATTAGTATTACCAATTAAACTAGAAATATTTATTTTAATAATTTGATAACTTAATAAAGCGTCGGGAACATCACCTTTAATAATCCGATAAGCTAGACCTTCCACAATGGCTGTTTTACCAATGCCCGGTTTACCTACCAATAAAGCACTTTTTTCGGGAGTTAAAAGAGCTAAAATCATTTGTTTTATTTCACTATCACGACCAATCGCCGGATCCGTGATGTATTCTTTATCAGTTAAGTTTTCACCATAACGAGTAAGCATACTAATTTCTTCCATAATCATTTCCTTCCTTAAGTAATGTATCATAATCAACATTGATAAATTTTTGAGTACGAGTATCAAAAGCAAATTCAATACTACTAAATTCCGGGTTGATAAATTCTTTTAAATCTTTAAGTTCAATATTAAAATCATAGTATAAAAAGTTTTGATGATCATTTAAAAAGGCAATAAGTTTCGTAATTCGTTCATAATCTTTATAAAAACCAGGAATTATCATAACAGATAAATTACCTTTTTCAAATAAATTGACCATTTCATAAATAAGACTTTCATAATCATTTAAGATATGGGCTAAAGCATAAGTTTTATGATCAGTAATAATAATTGCCATACAAGAAGCTAAGGCATAAGTTCCAATGATAGGTTTTTCCTTAGAAGATATGGCAATAGTATCTTTGCCTACAAGATTAACTAAATTATTATCGGGCATTATTATCACCTATTATTAGTATATCACATTTTTTTATTTAAAAAAAGAAAATTTAAAGGATTTAAAAAAGCTAGAAAACTAGCTATTTAAGGTGATAGATATTAAAGTATATTCTTCAAAAATATCATCAATATCATCAGGAGAATGAGTTTCATAGAAATTACTTGGTTTCGTAAAAGTAAATTTATATTTTTGATTAGCTTCAAAATTAAAATCAGATTTAAGTCTTATGGTTTCGACTTCGGTCTCAAAGTTATGAGAATATTTTAAAGTTAGATTTTGATAACTAGGATCTAAAGCCTGGCTTACTTTTACAACTTCATAAACATAACTTAAAGTTTCAGTTTCGGGAGTGACAGGTTCAGTAGGATTTTGAGGATTAAAATAAGAATTAGAAGTTAATAAAGCATAATTAGTTTCATTAACATAAACAATTTTATAAAGTCCATAGTTAGGATAAACAACTATTTGGTTATTTTTTAAATTATTAATAAAGGAAGTTAGAAATTCTTTATTTAAGTTTATTCTTTCGACATCTTCATCTAAACAAATAGTATTATAACCACACTGATCTAATTCTACCCGAATATCACTAGCATTTAAGAAATCAGAATAGTTATATTCAATTTTAATAGTATTACCTAAAGAATTATCTACTTTAATTTCATCATAACCCATTATTTTTAAATTATCACGCATGGGAATAGTTTCGGTGATGGTTTTGGCAGCTGGAAGATTTTTCGCATAGATTATTTCTGTGTTAGTTATTTCAATGGCACTGATAGTAAGACCTATACCCGTGAAGATAATGATGGTAAATAATTCACCAAAAATACGAATAGCTTTAAATTTTTTATTTGAAAGAAATTTAATCCCTAATTGAAGGAAGAAAAGACCCCCGAAAAATAAACTTACAAGTAATATTAAAATACCATAATATTTAATACCACTAAAGATTAAATAAAGCATAATACTTAGGGCAATAGTTATACCTAAAAGATATAAGACCACACCAATTAACATGAGTATGCAAAAGAATTTTAAAATAAGAAGACCAATATTATAAATAGTTTTACTAATACTGGATACATTAGAATCTTTAATACTTGCATTTTTGGTCTCATCAATAATTTCTTTTTGAGGAGTTTCTTTAGCGGCTTTTTCTTTTTTATGTTCTTCGGCGGTAGTTAAAATTTCATCACTTATATTAGCAAAGAAACGATTTTCTAAGAACTTGATAAAAATAATAACCGAAATAATAATATAACTTAAATCAATCATAAATTCCCAGATATTACTAAATATACTACCTAAAGGTAAGGATAAGTTTTCAAATAGACTTTCTCCTAGATTACTTATTAAAATAAATGGAAGTCGTAAAAAGCCGATAAATAGTAAGATTAAAATTATTTCTATTAAAATATTTAGTAATTCTTTACCACTTTTCTTCGATAGACTTTCAATAAATTGATTTAGTTTTCTAAAAACATTATTTAAGTTTTCAGATTTAGTTTCCGGTTCACTTTTAACTTTGTAAGCACCCAGAAGATCAGTAACTATTTCTTCAAAATCTCCTAATTCTTTTACAGCTTCTTCTTCCGTTATACCTGTTGCTACTTTCTCATCAATATATCCGGCATATTCACTTAAGATATCTTCAACTTCGCTGTCTTCTAAAACTTTTAAACGATTTTTTAATTTAGTTAAAAATTTTTCTTTATTCAATTTACATCACTCTTTCTTATAAATTCATTAATACTTTCGGAAAATTCTTTCCATTCTTTTAATTTTTTATCTTTGATTAATTTGCCAGAGGCAGTTAAATGATAATATTTACGAATTGGACCCTCACTAGATTCTTTGGTATAAGTTTCAAAATAAGATTCATTGGTTAACCTTTTTAAAATAGGATAAATGGTTCCTTCATTAACATTGACTATTTTACTTACCAAAGCCACTAATTCATAACCATACATATCATTTTTTTCCAGCATTATTAAGATTAGTAATTCTAGGACCCCTTTTTTATATTGGGTGTTCATATTTTCACCTCTCATTTTTATTATAATTCTAGTACTTGGTTTTGTCAAGTACTAAATAATACCTATATATTTATTAAATTTATTTTTTGTGGTATACTAACTTTAGATAGTAAAGGATGGAAGATATGAAAAATAAAGTTTTAATTATTAGTTTAATAATAGTTGTGATTTTACTTTTTTATAATATGATTTGCTATAAAATTGTTAAGAATAATATAGATAAAGAAACAAGAGAAATTATAAGTGGATATATAAAAAATAATGATTATGAATTTATTAATGCTTATAATGGAGATAATAATACAATTAGAATATTTATTAAAAATGATAATAGTTATTTTCAATTTATAATGGATAAAAATAATTATCAGGTAAAAGAAATAAATAATTATATACCAGCATATGTTAGATAGTATCAGTTAGATACTTTTTTATTTTAAAAAAGCTTACCTACGGACAGTTTTTTAAATAAAGTTAGTTCGATAAATTATATTATTTAACTAAAAAACCTCTTAAATTTGA
>CANQBY010000035.1 GCA_947589695.1 uncultured Bacilli bacterium | reverse complement strand
TAAATTGCTTAAAAGATATTATACATGATTATAAAATTTACTGCACAACTTTTGTGCACTTCATTTTTTAAATTACATTCGGAAATTGCTTATTAAAAAAAATATGTAAACCCTTGACAACCTCGAATATAAAAGCTATACTTAACATATGGAAAAATAGTAAGGGTGGTCAAAATGGAAAAAGAATACAAAGTAAGTTTTTTAAAAGTAATGCTCTTTATCATTGCTTTATTTATTGTTTTAGGTCTTATATGGTACCTAGTTCCTAAAAATAAAAAAGAAAATAATAATGTTTTAACTAGTTATATTACAAATATTAATATTATGAAAGAGGCGGGTTTTGAATATTTTAAGGGAAGTAATTTACCAACTAAAATAGGTGCTTCTAATACTTTATCTTTAGGTGAAATGATTGATTCTAAATTAATTGTCGAGTTTTATGATGAAGAAAATAAAGCTTGTGATAAAGAAAATAGTTATATTAAAGCAACTAAACAATTAGATAATGAATATTCGCTAAAAGTTTACTTAAAATGTAATCATAAAGAAGATTATATTGTAACTACGATTAGTAATGATGTTATTGCTTGTCTTGATTGTGGTTCATCCTCTAATAGCAATAATTCTAATTCGGAAGATCAAAATAAAGTAGATAATAGTATTAATAATAGTTATAATAATACAACCAATAATTATGGTAATTCAACTAGTTATCCTACTTCTAATAACAATCCAAGTTCTTCTAATACCGGTACCCATATCACCAATTATAATATTAATTATGTAAACACTTGTAATTGTAATACTCCAAATTGTAATTCTTGTAAAAGTGATGTGTTATATTCTGTTTATTTTGAAACTAATGGGGGTAGTTATATTCCAAGGCAAATTGTTAAACATGGTGATACTGCGAGTTACGTAACCTCATATCGGGAAGGTTATGAGTTCTTAGGTTGGTATCTTGATCGTAATCTCACTACTAAGTTTGATTTTAATACTCCAATTACTAATACTACTACTTTATACGCGAAGTGGCAAAAGACTAATAAAACCTTAGAGTTTACCGTTGATTTTGATAGCAATGGTGGTACTTCTGTTCCATCTCAAAAAGTAACTGATGGCAATACAGTAACTGTACCAGCTAATCCAACTCGCCCATGTTATCGTTTCTTAGGTTGGTACTTAAATGGTATCAAATATGATTTTAATAATCCAGTTCGCGGTAATATTACTTTAACCGCCAAATGGGAAGATGATGGTAGTTGTAATAAACCAGTTAATAATTATCAAATAACTTTTGATAGTAATGGAGGTAGTTATGTAAATAGTGAAACTATCGCTGAAGGAAATTATGCAACTAGACCTACTAATCCAACCCGAAATTGTTATCGCTTTGTTGCTTGGCATGTTAACTCTTTAAATGGAGCTATCTATAATTTTAATACTCCTGTTTATTCAAATATTCATTTAGTGGCCGAATGGGAAGATGATGGAAGCTGCCGAAATACTTATCGTGTTACCTTCGATAGTAATGGTGGTTCCTATGTTAGTCCGAAAAATGTTTTAGAAGGCAATTACGTTAGTATCCCTACTAATCCAGTAAGAACTGGTTATCGTTTTATCGGTTGGTATTATAATAATCGGGAATTTAACTTTAATACTCGGATTTATCAAAATTATACTTTAATTGCTAAATGGGAAAAAGAAACGGTTTTATATAATAAATATTGTAAAGTCGAAGAGGAAAGACATTATTCTGTTTCTTGGGTTGCGGCCAATACTAGTTCCTCTGTTAACTGGACCATTAGATTTGATCAAATACCTAATGCAACTAATTTTAAAATTACAGATTATGGTTATTTAACTACAAATAGTGATTATGATAAAGCGACAACTTATAGTAAATATAAACCTATATCTAAAGTTGGTGGTAATAATGGCTATTCGGTAAGCTTTGGTAATAGTGCCACTTTAAGAAATTATTCTCTAAAGCCTGGTAACTTTACCCCATACTTATCTAATCCTTATAAATCTGGTAATACTTGGTATGTTAATGCTTCTTATAATTATAGTTCTGTTGGTCTAACCCCTTATTATGCTAGCAACCTTAAAAGTTATATTCACTTTGTCCCATTCTATTTTGATATCAAGTATACAAACAACAATAATTGTGTTACTGATTTAGCTTCTAACTCTTATAATTATCGCAATTATGAAGTAGTAGATTCTTATTATCGTTAATAAAATAGTTCATATCTAAAGCTTAACTTTACTTATGAACTTTTTCACTTAAGAAAGGAAATAATTATGGATAATAAAAGAAAATATGCCCGTTTTTTATTAGAAGGGTGTTTAAATTTAGAGGCAGATTCTAAACTATTTATAATTGGAATAGATTTAATTTCTGATTTTATTTCTCTAGTTATAGATGAAGCTCACAAACTGGGAATTACTGATATTAAAACTTTAATTAGTAGTCCTAAAAAACAAAAAGAATTATATTTAAATAATGATCTAGATACTATTTTAAAAAGTCCTTTAATAGCCAAAGATATGTATAATGAAATGGCTCGTAATAATTATGCCTTTTTAATGTTATCTAGTCCTATTCCCGGTTACTTTAATGAAGTTGATAGTACTATTTTAAATGCTGTTAGTAAATATCAAATGGAAAGTATTAAAGAATATCGCGAATATCAAAATAAAGGTTTAATTAAATGGAATATAAGTGCGGTTCCCAATGAACTTTGGGCGGAAACCTTAGATCATATTAGTTTAGCTAAGCTTTGGGATTTAATTTTAGAAATTTGTTTAATAAAAGAGGATAATCCTCGTCATGCTTGGGATTTAAAGATTGCTAAATTAAATAAAAGAGCTACTTATCTTAATAATTTACATATCAAAAGCCTAACTTATACCAATAGTTTAGGTACCAACTTAGAAATTGGTTTGCCCGAAAATTATTTGTTTGCCAGTGCCGAAAGTCATAATTTAGTTAATATGCCTACTGAAGAAGTTTTTACTTCTCCTAATCGTTTAAAAGTAAATGGAATTGTCTATTCTTCTAAAGTTTTAATTCACAATGATAATGTTATTGCCGATTTTTACCTAAAATTTAAAGATGGTCGGATTATTGATTATGATGCTAAAAAGGGGAAAGATATCCTAAAAGGCATCATTGAAACAGATGATGGCTCTCATTATTTAGGTGAAGTTGCTTTGGTAGATTACAATTCGCCCATTTCTAACACAGGAGTTTTATTTAAAAATACCCTTTATGATGAAAATGCGTCTTGTCATCTTGCAATTGGGGCTAGTTTTGCCGAATGTATTGCAGGTGGCCTAACTAAAACTACTGCCGAATTACTAGCCTTAGGTTTAAATTATTCTCATGAACATGTTGACTTTTTTATAGGAAATAAAGATTTATTAGTCATTGCCCACTTGCAAAATGGTGAAGAAGTCGTTATAATGAAAAATGGAAATTTTGTGGAGGGATAATATGACATTTTTTGAAGAACTTAAATGGCGGGGCTTAATTAAAGATATCTCAAGTCCTGATTTAGAAGAATTATTAAATAAAGGTGGTCTAACATTTTATATTGGTACCGACCCCACTGGAGATTCTCTCCATATTGGCCATTTCTCAAGCTTTCTTATGGCTACTCGTCTTAAAAAAGCTGGCCATCATCCTATCTTACTTATTGGAGGAGCAACCGGTCTTATTGGGGATCCCAAACCCACCGCGGAAAGAGCCATGATATCTAAAGAAGAAGTTTTAAAAAACGTTGCTGCTTTAACTTACCAAGTTAAAAAAATCTTTGGCTTTGAAGTAGTAAATAATTACGATTGGAGTAAAAATCTTAATTTTATTGATTATTTAAGAGATTATGGTAAATATTTCAGTATTAACTATATGTTAGATAAAGATATTATCAAAAGAAGATTAGAAGAAGGCATTACTTATACTGAATTTAGTTATATGATTATGCAATCTCTAGATTTTCTTTGGTTATTCGAACATAAAAATTGTGTTATGCAGATGGCCGGTCAAGATCAATGGGGGAATATTACCGCCGGAATTGATTTAATAAGGAAAAAAACTGGTAAAGAAGCTTATGCCTTTACTATGCCTCTTATAACTAAAAAAGATGGTACTAAATTTGGTAAAAGTGAAGGAAATGCTATATGGCTTGATCTTAATAAAACTAGTAGTTATGAAATGTATCAATTCTTTATTAATACCGAAGATGAGATGGTTATTGATTATTTAAAAAAATTAACTTTCTTATCTAAAGAAGAAATCGAAGAACTGGAAAAAATTCATCAAGCTGCCCCTGAAAAAAGAATCGCGCATAAAAAACTTGCCGAAGAAGTTATTACTTTCTTACATGGCCATGCTGAATATGAAAAAGCTCTTAAAATTAGTGAAAGTCTCTTTAGTGAAAAAGTAACTGAACTTTCCAGCACCGATATTATTAATTCTTTAAAAGGTGTCCCTAATATTAATGTTAATCTAAATGCAAATATCGTAGATTTTGTAGTAAATAACCATATTTGTTCCAGCAAAAGAGAAGCTCGCGAATTTATTAGTGCTGGTGCTATAAGTTTAAATAATCACAAAATAACTGATTTAGAATATTTAGTTGATAGTAAAGATACTATTGATAATAAAGTTATAATAATTAAAAAAGGTAAAAAGAACTATTATTTAGGACTAGTAAAATAGTTCTTTTTCTATGTAAGATAATTGTCAAGCTAAGTTTTGCTAATTGTATTTTAAGAACTAATATGCTAGAATAAAGCCAAGAATAGGAAGTGGGTATATGAAACAAATTGAAAAATCTGTTTTAATTGTCTTAGCTATCATTTTAGTCGCGGTTTTAGCCAGTGGTGCTACTTATATCTTTATGAATCTTAAAAATGAAGATAAATCAGTTGAAGAAAACATTACTTTAACTAAAGAAGAACTAACTAAATATTTAAGTTATGTTCCAAGAATTGTAGGACTTACCGATAATAATCAAAAAAATGGAGTTTATTTTAATCCCAATAATTTAGATAAAATAAATAAAACGGCTTTAGTAAATAATGTTCTTCAAATTTTAACGACCAAAGATGATTTCCAAGAAGAAGGCTATACTATTCCTGGCTATGATTTTTATTTTGATTATAAATGTTCTGGTTCTTCTGTTAAAAATTTATTAAAAGAAATATATAATATTGATAATATAAACTTTATTTCTTCTGATTTATCTACTTTAGAAGGTACTTATAGTACTGTAAATGCTCTATTTGAATATTATAATGGTGATTTTTATGGTTATGTTGCTCTCGCCGAAGGGGAAGATAATCATATAAGTTATGTTAATGATTATAAACTTATCAATAATGATTTAGTTATTTATGAAGTTGCGGCCTATTTATATTCTGGAGAAATGGGTGATAATAACTGTGAACATCCTGCTTATTTAGGCGATTATCAAAATAACTATCAATATATATTTCCTCACACTGTAATAGATGATTATTGTAGTTATAATAATGATTTAACTAATGAAGAAACTTTAAAAGAAAATAAAACTAATTTTACAGAATATAAACATACTTTTAAAAAGAGTGATACCGGTTATTATTGGTATAGTACCGAAGTAGTAGAGAACTAGCAATAGTTCTTTTTGAATGTAAATTTCTGTCAAGTCAAGTATTGCTAATTGTATTTTAAAAACTGATATGCTAGAATAAAGTTGAAAAGAAAGAGGGAGTTTATAATGCAACGAACTAAAAAACCAATCTTAATAGTAATAGTTATTCTTGTAGTGGCAGTTCTTGCCAGTGGTACTACCTATTTTATAATGCGTAATCAAACTGAAAATAAAAATACTAATATTAATGAAAATAATTCCGAACCAGATAATATTAATCCCGATTCTATTAAATTAACTAATACTTCTATAGCAAATAATGATATTATTGAGAATTATGACATAATTATTAATGGTAAACAAAAAAAATTAACTGCCACGTTTTCTTGGATAGATTATGCTGGTGCAGATTATGATAACCATGCTTATACCTTAAAAGGTAAATTTAATGATCAAGAATTTTTAGATTTAAATTTCAGTGATGAAGTTAATCTTTTTAATATTCATAATATCAAAAATTTATTAAATACCAGTAATTTTCAATTTCTAAAAGGAAGCGATAATAAAAATTATTTGCTTATTGCTTTCAATATCTCTAGTGATTTAAATTCTAGTTTTGGAAATTTATATATTTTTAATGATGATTTAAAATTGATTGATGAAATGATTATTAAAGATAACCATGTTGGTTGGGAGTTAGAAAACAATACTTACCCATATTATGAAGATAATTTAGGGATGTGTGATAATTTTGATCTTTACAATAATATGTGTAATATTAAAGTAAAAATTGCTAACAACCAAATTTATTATTTACAAGATCAAATAAATTCGGATACTAATACCTCAATTGGTTATGTAGAAGAAAGAGTCTATACAATTAATAATAATAAACTAAGTTATGAAGTAATAAATACCTATAAAATTAGCAAGTCTATTTATGGGCAATATTAAAAAAAGAGGTGCAATATGAAACAAATTGAAAAATCTATTTTAATCGTCATAATTATAGTTCTAGTCGCGGTTATTGCCAGTGGTGCCACATATATCATTATGAGTAATAAAGAAGAAAAAACTAATAAGGATAATTCCAACGCAGAAACTAATAATAACTTAAATGACAATGTTAAACTTGCTAATGTCAAAAAAGAACCCAATAAAATAATTGAAGAATTTGATATTGTATTAAATGGTGATGAAAAAAACATCTCTATTGAATTTACCTATAATGATTATTTTATAGAAGGTAAATATAATAATAAAATCGTAGCTTTTTTAAATAATTATGATAACGATGATAACAAAGAAGAAATGCTTACCATAAGTAATGTCAAAAAATTATTTAATGAAGATAATTTTAAAATTATTAAAGGAACCGATTCCCAAAATTATTTATTATTGTTATTTAAAGAAGAAGAAATATCTTACGAAAACAATGTTGAAGTTATAAATAATTTTTATATGTATGTTCTAGATCATAATTTGAATTTTATTTCAAATGATAAAACTGATTATTTTGAAATTCTTAGATTTGAAAATAATCCTTGTGAATTTGAAAACAATGTTGATCCTTTTTATAAAAATACTTTTAATATTAACTTAGAAAATGCTCTATCAGGAAATATCCAAGTTGAAATAAAAGATGATAAGATATATTATTTAGCTCCAATTATCCCCGAAGATTATAACGAGCAAAATTATGGAGTATTAGAAGAAAGAGTCTATACTATAAATAATAATAAACTAAGTTATGATGTAATAAACACTTATAAAATAACCAGTATTTGTCAACAAACATAATTTTCCAAGAACTATAAATATAGTTCTTTTTAAATGTAAATTTGTGTCAAGCTAAGTATTGCTGATTGTATTTTTAAAACTAATATGCTAGAATAAAATTGAAAAGATAGAGGAGTTTATATATGAAGCAAACTGAAAAATCTATTTTAATCGTGGTAATTATAATTTTAGTTGCGGTTATTGCAAGTGGTGCTACTTATATCGTTATGAGTAGTAAAAAAGAAAATAATAATCAAACAAATTCCAATCAAACTGACGAAAAGCAACCAACTATTTCTTTAACTGAAGACCAATTAAAAGATTATTTAAGTTATATCCCTTATAATGTTGAAACAGAAGGGAATGTTTATAGTTATCAAAAAGTAAATGTAAATCAAATAAAGCAAGAATATCTTTTAGGGAGAGCTTTAGGTTATTTATATGCCAAATGTGAACCCAATACTTGCTTTTATGATGAAACATTAAATATTGATGATGGCTTAACTTTAGAAGGATATGAGGCCTTAAAAAAAGATGAAGCTTTAAAAATGTTACAGAAAATGTACAATATTTCTAATATTACTATGAATAGTACTCATACTTATGATTATATCGCTTATGATGGAGGTACATGTTATTACTTTATAAATGATAAATTTATTGTTAACAACTGTGTTGGCGATTTTGATAAGTTAAGCCATATCACTAATTATGAAGCTACCAATAATGATTTAATCATATATGAAGTAGTTGCCGATTTCTCTGGCTTACAGCCTAGCTTACAAGACTACTATACAAAAAAGGAAATAAAATTAGATTATGATGTAAATGATCCCAATTGGGAAAATAAAGTTATTAACTATTTCGAAAATAATTTAACTAATTTTACAGAATATAAACATACTTTTAAGAAAAATGCTACTGGCTATTATTGGTATTCAACTGAAATAAATAAAGGAGAGGATTAAGATGTATCAAAAATTATTTAGTATTGAATATAATAACAAGAAATTTACTATTTTTATGGATAAAAATAATCGTAAAACTTTTTTAGAATTAACTAAAGATAACGAATATGTTTATCCCAAATTAGATGATTTTCTTTACCTAAATAAAATTTATAATAATAATGATTTTAAATTTTATAGTATTAAAGATTTTCTATTTAAAGAAAAAGTTAGAATAGCAAGCTCCGCTCTTGCAGTTATTGTCTCTTTAAATGCTCTACCTACTGCTCATGCTTTAAATTTTCAAGTTGACAACAATGCTGTAACTATTTCTAATTCTGAAGTACTTCCGGAAGTTTTTATTTCTAATTCTAAAGATTTAGATCAAGTCTTAAATTATAAAAATGTAAGTAAAGAAGAAGTATCTAAAACTATAGATAATAACTCTAAATTAACTCCTTTAGTTAAAGAAGCTCTTCATAGAATCCTTGATTTTATAACTCAAAGTGATGAAAAAGCTGATTTACGAATTTTTTATGAAAATGTCAAAACTCTTGAAGCTAATGCATATACCACTGAAGAATTTAAAACTGTTTTTAATAATACTGCTGGTGGCGCTTATGACGCTATCGCCAATAAAATAAGTTACATAAAAGAAGCCCCAAAGGGTATTTATATCATGAATTATGGCATGCAACTCATGTTTACTATCGCCAATTAGATGATAAAATTGTCTATAATAATGATTCTAGATATACAGCTCTTAATGAATCTTTAACTGATTATTTTGTTAGTAATTTAGAAAATGTTAATAGTTATGATTTTACTAATAAAGTTTTAAAATATCTTTTAAGTATTACTGACTTTTCTTATCATGAATATAATTATGAAGGACCTGCTGCTTTAGCCAATAAGTTAAAAGCTGAAAATCCTACTATTGATATAAATTATATTTTAGAAGTAATGAATGCTTACAATTATACCCTTATAAACTTTGGTCAAATTCCACCTCTTGATTATATGGAAGAGTTTCGCGAAGAATTATTTTTGCTAGCTTTAAATCATATTGACTTAAGTATCCCAGATGTTTATGAGCCTTTAAGAAATTATGCTTCTATTTATGAATATGCTATAAATAAAGAATTATTACGTCCATATCTAAATAAATATAATGCTAAATTAAAAGAGTTAGGATATCAAAATATTATGGAATTTGAATCTACAGATGTTTTCAAGAACCCTGTAACAGTTGAAAGTGAGAATAATCCTGTAACCGAAACTGAAGATTATAATCAAGACTTTAAAAATCCAGTAACTGCAGAAAGTGAGAATAATCCAATGACTGAAAC
>CANQBY010000034.1 GCA_947589695.1 uncultured Bacilli bacterium | reverse complement strand
AAACGGGATGCGGAACTTGCCGAAATGGAAGCTGAAGCTAAAGAATTTAATGCTGAAGTACCTGTAATTGGTGACGAAGAAAAAGAAGAAGAAACTAAAGAAGAAGAATAAATAAAAAAAGAAATCCATCTTAAAATACCACAGATAGGAGGGAATAATTTTGAGTAAACACGGAAAAAAATATGTGGAAGCATCAAAAAAAGTGGACGCTAACAAATTATATAGCTTAGATGAAGCTGTAAAATTAGTTAAGGAAACAAGTGTTACGAAATTTGATAGTACGATTGAAGTAGCTATTAAATTAAATGTTGATGCGAAGAAATCTGACCAAAATTTAAGAGGAAGTTTTGTACTTCCTAATGGAACGGGTAAAACTAAAAAGGTTTTAGTTATAGCTAAAGGTGACGCAGCTCAAAAAGCAAAAGAAGCAGGAGCTACATATGTTGGAGATAAAGACATGTTAGATAAAATCGCCAAAGAAAATTGGTTTGATTTTGATGTAATAGTAGCAACTCCAGATATGATGCCAGAGCTTGGTAAAATTGGTAAAGTTTTAGGACCTAAAGGTTTAATGCCTAACCCTAAAACAGGTACAGTTACTACTGATGTTGTTAAAGCTGTAAATGATATTAATAAAGGTATGGTTGCTTATAAAAATGATAGTTTTGGTAACATTCATACCATTATTGGTAAAGCTTCATTTACAGAACAACAATTAAAAGAAAATTTAAGTTATGTAGTGTCTACAGTAGCAAAAGCTAAACCAGCAAGTGTTAAAGGTGTATTTATTAGTAATATAACTCTTACTAGTACAATGGGTCCTGGTATTAAATTAGATAAAAATTCTTTTGACATTTAATTAAAATTGTAATATAATACTTATATCAATTAAGCAAACCGAAGACAGTAGGGAGATTTAATCTTTAATAATCCTACCGAGGGGAGAAAAATAAAGTTATTTTATGCTTCCCGAAAAGGAAGCTTTTTTGATAAATATAAGAGGAGGAAAAAATGGCAAGTACAAAGATATTAGACACTAAAAAAGCAATTGTTAGTGAAATAACTGATAAACTTAAAAATAGTGAATCTGTTATTTTATTTGAATATCAAGGTTTAACAGTTAGTGAAGTTAGTGAGCTAAGAAAAACTTTAAGAGAAACTAATGCAGAAGTTAAAGTTTATAAAAATACTCTTTTAAAAAGAGCTTTAGATGATATGAACCTTAACTTAGATAGTTTCTTAGAAGGTCCAAATGCAGTTATGTTTGGAAAAAATTTACTTGAACCAATTAAAGCTATAAGTGAATTTGCAAAAGATCATGACAAAATGAAAATTAGAGTAGGAATTATTAATGGTCAAACTGCAGATTTAACAGTTATTAAAGAATATGCTTCTATTCCATCTTATGAAGGATTACTTACTATGCTTGCAGCTGGTATGATGGAACATGTAAGAAATTTAGCAATTGGTTTAAATTTATATGCCGAAAAATTAGAAAATTAGAAAGGAATGATTTGAAATGGCAAAATTAACAAAAGAAGATTTTATTAGTGCTTTAAAAGAAATGACTATTCTTGAAGTTAAAGAATTAGTTGATGCAATGAAAGAAGAATTTGGAGTAGATCCTAGTGCGGTTGCAGTTGCTGCTCCAGCTGCAGGAGCTGCAGTAGAGGAAGGACCTTCTACTAAGACTGTAGTTCTTAAAAGTGCAGGTGGAAATAAAATTGCAGTTATCAAAATTATTAAAGAAGTTACTGGTCTTGGCTTAGTTGAAGCTAAGGGTATCGCTGATAATGGTGGTAACTTAAAAGAAAATATTCCATCTGAAGAAGCCGAAGCACTTAAAGCTCAACTTGAAGAAGCTGGCGCTGAAGTAGAGTTAGTTTAAGAAAAAAAATAAATGCCTTTGGGCATTTTTTTTATGGTTTAATTTTTATTTCCTGATTTTAGGATTAGCATTTATAATATTAGTTAATTCTACTTTTAGATTAGCTATATCCTTTTTTTCTTGAATGCTATGAGTTATTACTTTTATATTAATAAGAGAATAAGCAAATAAATTTATTTTAGATTGATCACATTCTGCAAAAATACATCTTTGAAGATCAAGATAGAATGCTAAAAAAACAGGATAACTAATAATGGTTGCGGTACTTAAAGTAGTGTTTATTTCGTCTAGTTTAGTGTTATATCTGGCTTTTAGAAAATCTTCGGTAGTTTTCATAAAATTCCCCCTTCTAAGTTGGTTTATATTGTAACATATTAGACTCGGAAAGTCAAATTGATGATTTTAAGTGATTTATTATTGATTTTAAGTGAAAATAAAGATATAATAAAAATATAATAGGGAGCGATTAAGATGATTGATAAAGTTATTGATAAAAATAAAATAAGAAAAGGAGATATTGTTAAAATAGTAATATTATCCTTAATTATTGTGTGGATTATTTGTTTTTTCATTGATTATTTTCGAGCTAGACAAATGAAAGATCCCGTATTTTGCATAAGTGAAGTAACTAAAAAATATGATGATGGAACTGTTTATTCATGTACAGGTCTAGGTTATAAAATGTATCGGTATAATAGAAGTAGTATAAGTACTAATTTAGAGTTTGGACCATTTTTTATTCAAGAGAGAACAAAATAGTTCTTTTTAATTGCTAAATTATAAAATTATAGGTATAATTAAATTGGGTGAAGATTATGCTTAATAAAAATGGTTGGGGACTTCGAGAAATGTTAGTCTTATCAGGTGTTTTAGGAATATTTTTGATAGTGGCTATTTATTATATTTATACTTTATATGATTCTTTAGATGAAGAAGTAACAATAAATTATTATTATGATTTAGAAGAAAAATTAGAAAATCAAGCTAGAGTATATTTAGATGATTATTATGATGAAAATTTAAATAGTGATTATATAACAATTACAAGAAGTGTATTAAATACTTATAATTTAGATGTTAATTTACTTGATTTAGATGGCAATGCTTGCAGTGGTTATGTAAAAGCGAATAAAACAAGAGGAAATGTCAATATTGATGCTTATATAAGTTGTAGAGACTATATAACGGATGGTTATGAAAGTTGGAGAGAATAATGAGGAAAACAAAGATACTGTTTGTGATATGGGCGGTAATTGTGGTAATAGTAATTGGACTTTTAACTACATTAGGTTTTATGCTTAGAGGAGTTAATAAAGAATATAAAGCTTTAGAAGAAAAATTACAAATGAGTGCTGAAAAATATACATCAGATAATTTTATGTATCCTGATCAAGGAGGATCATTTAAAATAACAAGTGAAGAGTTAATAGAAAAAAATTATTTAGATGAGTTAAAAAAAGATAAAGATGTTTGTCAAGGTTATGTGGAAGTTACAACTGATAAATTTGTAAAATATAAGGCTTTTATTAAATGTGATAAATATACTACAGAAGGATATAAAAAAGATTAGCTTTGCAACTAATCTTTCTTTTTTTACTCAGTTCTTAAAGCTTCGACAGGATCTTTTTTACTAGCCATTTTAGCTGGTATGAGACCCGCGATAACAGTTAAGATAATACTAATTAGGATAAGAATTAAACCACCCATGAAAGGTAATTTAGAAATATTACCAATATCGGTTAAGTTTTTAATAATCATATTAATTGGAATATTTAGCATAATTGTGACTAAAATACCTAAGATTCCGGCAGTAGCACCTACGATTAGAGTTTCAGCATTGAAAACGCGAGAAATATCTTTTTTAGAAGCCCCAATACTTCGTAAAATACCAATTTCTTTGGTTCTTTCTAAGACGGAAATATAAGTAATAATACCAATCATAATGGATGATACTACAAGAGAAATACTAACAAAAGCCATTAAAACATAACTAATGATATTAATAATATTGGAAGCACCACTCATCATAACCGCGATAAAATCGGTATAAGTTATTTGATTTTCCTCGGTGTTTTCTTGGTTGTATTTAGTAATTAAATCATTTAAGGCTTCTTTGGAATCAAAATCTTTGGCATATATATTAATAGTACTAGGATGTTCTAAATCAACGATTCCTAATTTTTCAAGATTAGATTCATAAGTAGCAGTTGCATTTTCTTGGTAATTTGCAATAATATCAGCGAGCATTTCCGGATTAGTAATGGCTAGAGATTGCAAATATTTAAGTTCTTCCGGTTTAAGTTTGTTTAAGTCAAATTCTTCTTGACTAAATTCTTGATCAGTAAAAATATTTTTATGAGGATTATTAAGTTGTTCTTTGGCTATAGAACTATCATTAATCTTGTCTATAACATATTTAGTTAAACTAGAAGGATATAAGATACCACCATAAGTATTAGTATTGGATAAAGTCTCTTCTTTGGGTTTAATAATACCAACAACTTTAAGTTCTAAAGCATTATTTAAAAGATTATTTAAAAATTTCTCATCTTTTTCTTCATTAATCCAAACTCCATTATTTTTAACATAATAATCAGTATTAAGTAAAACTTTAAATTTAAGATTTAATAATTCATCATAAGTATAAGATAAATCTTTTGGTTTAGGTACTTCTTCACCTTTAAGTAAAGCTTCATAGTTGGCGACAAGTTCATCACTATCTAAAAGACCTAGAGAATATAAAGTATAATCACTTATCATATAATCTTTGGTAGTAGTTATTACTATTTCATTGTAATTTTCAGGGAGATGACCAGTTAAAATATCATATTGTTCAAGCATTAAATCGCGGTTATCAAGCATTTCGGAAAAAGCATTATAAGTGCTCATGCCCCCACTGAATAAATTACCCATTTCATTCATAGTTGACATTCCCATTTTGTCAATTATTTGATCCGGACTTACTTGAGTATAAGAGTTATCTTCATTTTCTTTATAAATATTTAAGTTTAAATTATAAGAATATTGGATATTATTCATATATTTATTAAATTCTGTTTGATTGGTATTAATATATTTTTTAAATTCATATAGGTTATTGGTTTTAGCACCATTACTCATTAAGGATAGCATTTCATTAGTAATATTTAAAGCATGAATTTCATTATCTTTTCTGTTTATTTCTGTATGGGTAGTACCTTCGGCGGCCTCTAAAAGAGCTTGAGTATCCATTGTTTGTTCTTGAAGCGTGATAGGATAACTCGACAAAGTATCTTCTTCTACTTTATCAATATAGTTTTGCATGCCACTAGAAAGCGATAAGATTAAAGCAATACCAATGATTCCAATGGAACCGGCGAAAGCAGTTAGAATAGTGCGGCCTTTTTTGGTTAAAAGATTGTTTAAACTTAGAGATAGAGCCGTTAGGAAACTCATATTAGTTTTGCCGTTTTGAGATTCCGATTCATTTTCGGTGGTAATATTATAAGGGTTAGAATCATCAATTACATTGCCGTCTAAAAGTTTAATAATTCTCGTAGAATAATTCATGGCTAATTCGGGATTATGAGTAACCATGATTACTAGTTTCTCGTGAGATATTTCTTTTAATAATTCCATAATTTGAAGGCTAGTTTTAGTATCTAGAGCACCGGTTGGTTCATCTGCCAGCAAGATATCGGGATTTCCGACTAAAGCGCGGGCGATGGCGACTCTTTGCATTTGACCACCACTCATTTGGTTGGGCTTTTTGTAAATTTGATCTTCTAAGCCGACGTCTTTTAAGGCTTTAATAGCCCGGGCCCGTCTTTCTTCTTTTTTAATTCCCGCGAGAGTTAGGGCAAGTTCAACATTAGCCAAAACAGTTTGATGGGGAATTAAGTTATAATTTTGAAAGACAAAACCAACGCGATGATTACGATAAGTATCCCAATCTTTATCTTTAAAATTTTTAGTAGATTTACCATTAATGATTAAATCACCACTGGTATAATTATCTAAACCACCAATAATGTTTAATAATGTAGTTTTACCACAGCCAGAAGGGCCTAAAATACTTACAAATTCTGTTTTGCGAAATTGTAAGTCAATACCTTTTAAAGCACTAACAGTATTAGCACCAGTTAAATATTTTTTAGTTATTTTTTTTAGTTGTAACATATTATTCCTTTCTAAATAATCCATGGGGATATATTAGAATTATATGCTTATTTAAAGATTTAGTCAAGAGTAATAAATTGCCGGATAAAGGTAAAAGATATTTTTTTAAAAAAGTGGTAAAAAGATTATTAGTAAAAAATAAATAAGTTTAGTATGGAAAAGGAATATGATGATAATTAATTGATTAATTTGAATTAAAAAAATGTTTGACAAGGAATTAAGATAGTGTTATAGTGATATTGTTAAATGTTAACCGCCACTAGATGGAGCGGAATATAAATGATTCTAGTTGCAAATGTTAACCGCCACTAGATGGTGCGGAATACAAATGATTCTAGTTGTAAATATGGGCTCTTGTTTTCAAGAGTTTTTTATATTATTTATATTATTTTGATTAATAAATAAAGATTAAAAAAATAGGTAATTTATGAAAAAAATACTTGACATTTCATATACTATAATGTTATATTATTTGTGCATTTTAAATTGAGGTTCTATCTAGGTAGAACTTAATTTAATAGGAATTCTGATACACCAGGATGTGTGTTAATTAGGAGGGAGGAAAATAAATGCCAACAATTAATCAACTAGTTAAGAAAAACAGAAAGAGTAAAAATAAGAAAAGTAAATCTCCAGTGTTACAAGTAGGTTATAATGTTATGACTAGACGTCAAACTGATACTAAGGGACCTCAAAAACGTGGAGTATGTACAAGAGTTGGAACTAAAACACCAAAGAAGCCAAACTCAGCATTACGTAAATATGCACGTGTTAGACTTTCTAACGGTAAAGAAGTAGATTGTTATATTCCAGGTGAAGGACACAATTTACAAGAGCATAGTGTTGTACTTGTTCGTGGTGGTCGTGTTAAAGACTTAATCGGTGTTCGTTATCACATTGTACGTGGTACACTTGATACTCAAGGAGTTAATAATCGTAAACAAGGTCGTAGTAAATACGGTACTAAAAAACCTAAAAACTAAAAGAAAGGAGATTAGATTATGCGTAAAAGAAGAGCAATAAAGAGAGATGTTTTACCTGATCCAATATATAATTCTAAAACTGTTACTAAGTTAGTTAATAGAATTATGAAAGATGGAAAAAAAGGTACAGCTGAGAAAATTCTTTATGAAGCATTTAACATAATAAAAGAAAAAACTGGTAAAGATCCAATGGAAGTTTATAAAGAAGCACTTGAAAATGTTAAGCCAGCATTAGAAGTTAAATCGCGGAGAGTTGGTGGTTCAAACTACCAAGTACCGATGGAAGTAACTGATGAGAGAGCTCAAACATTAGCACTTCGTTGGATTGTTAATTATGCAAATACAAGAAATGGAAAGGGAATGGCCATTAATTTAGCAAATGAGTTAATTGATGCATCAAATGGTGTTGGTGGCGCAGTTAAGAAGAGAGAAGATACTCATAAGATGGCTGAAGCAAATAAAGCATTTGCTCATTATAAATGGTAATAGACTATGGCAAGAGATGTTAGTTTAGAGAAAATTAGAAATATCGGTATCATGGCGCATATTGATGCTGGTAAAACAACATTTACAGAAAGAGTTTTATTTCATACAGGTATAACTCATAAAATTGGTGAGACTCATGATGGAGAATCACAAATGGACTGGATGGATCAAGAAAAAGAAAGAGGTATCACCATTACAAGTGCGGCAACAACTGCACATTGGAAGGGATATCGTTACAATATTATTGATACTCCAGGACACGTAGATTTTACAATTGAAGTTCAAAGAAGTTTAAGAGTTTTAGATGGAGCAATTGCTTTACTTGATGCTCAAGCTGGAGTTGAACCTCAAACGGAAACTGTATGGAGACAAGCTAATGAATATAAAGTTCCAAGAATGATATTCGTTAATAAAATGGATAAAATGGGTGCCGATTTTGTTTATAGCTTGGATACTATCGATAAAAGATTAGGGGCTAAGGCTAAAGCTATTGCGTGGCCAATTGGTTCAGAATCAGAATTTAATGGAATTGTCGATATCTTAAATAGAAAAGCTTATCATTATGATGGTGGTGAGCATGAAGATTATACTGAAATTGAAATTCCTGATGATTTAAAAGATTTAATTGAAGAAAAAAGAGCCGAATTAATTGAGACTGCAGTAGAGTTTGATGATGAATTAATGATGGCTTATCTTGATGGTCAAGAAATTAGTGTTGAAGATATTAAGAAAGCTATTCGTAAAGGTACTTTAGCGGCAGAATTCTTCCCAGTTATGTGTGGTTCTGCTTTATCAAATATGGGTGTTAAGTTTGCGCTTGATGCAGTAATTGATTATTTACCTAGTCCAATTGATGTAGAGGCAATCGATTGTGTTGATATGAATGGCAATGATGTTAAGAGACATCCAAGTGATTCAGAACCTTTTACTGCTTTAGCATTTAAGATTATGACAGACCCTTATGTAGGTAGATTATCTTTCTTCCGGGTTTATTCTGGAGTTTTACATAGTGGTTCTTATGTTCTTAATTCAACTAAAGGTGAAAAAGAAAGAATTGGACGTATTTTACAAATGCATGCAAACCAAAGAAAAGAAATTACGGAGGTTTATGCAGGTGAAATTGCCGCGGCTGTAGGCCTTAAAAATACAACTACTGCGGATACTCTTTGTGATGAGAAAAATCCATGTATCATGAAAGGTATGGAATTTCCGGACCCAGTTATTGATATTGCGATTGAACCAAAGAGTAAAAATGACCAAGATAAAATGGCTTTAGCTTTACAAAAGTTAGTAGAAGAAGACCCAACTTTAAGAGTTAAAACTGACCATGAAACTGGACAAACTGTTTTATCTGGTATGGGTGAGTTACACCTAGATATTATAATTGACAGAATGCGTAGAGAGTTTAACGTAGAATGTAATAGTGGTAAACCACAAGTTGCTTATCGGGAAACTATTAAGACTGCTGCTGATTGTGAAGGTAAATACATTAAACAATCTGGTGGTCGTGGACAATATGGTCATGTTTGGATTAAGTTTGAACCAAATCCGGAAAAGGGTTATGAATTTGTGGACGCAATCGTTGGTGGAGTTGTTCCAAGAGAATATATTCCAGTAACAGATAAAGGTTTACAAGAAGCAATGCAAGGTGGTATTTTAGCAGGTTACCCAATGGTTGATATTAAAGCAACATTATTTGATGGATCTTACCATGATGTTGACTCATCAGAAATGGCATTCAAAATCGCCGCTTCTATGGCTTTAAAAGAAGCTAAGAATAAATGTAATCCGGTTTTACTTGAACCTATTATGAGTGTTGAAGTAATAGTACCAGATGAATATATGGGTAATGTTATGGGAGACCTTACTAGTCGTCGTGGTAAACCAATGGGACAAGAGTCTCGAGGAAATGCATTATCAATTAAAGCAATGGTTCCTTTAGCAGAAATGTTTGGGTATGCAACAAGTTTGCGTTCTAATACTCAGGGACGTGGAAATTTCACAATGACACTTGATCATTATGAAGAAGTTCCAAAGTCTATTAGTGAAGAAATCATTAAAAGAAATAGTGTTAACTAAAATTTAACACAATAAAGTTAAATAATACTTGAAAAAAGTTCAAGCATTAGATAAAATAATAATATATTGAAAGGAGAAAAAAATAATGGCAAGAGAAAAATTTGACCGTTCTAAAGAGCATGTTAATATTGGTACTATTGGACACGTTGACCATGGTAAAAC
>CANQBY010000033.1 GCA_947589695.1 uncultured Bacilli bacterium | reverse complement strand
GAAGGTTCCCGATTTAATTCCAAAGTTAATTGACGTTGAACACGGCTCATTTTATTAATTGTTTCTACCATATGAACAGGAACACGAATAGTACGAGCTTGATCGGCTAGAGCCCGAGTGATAGCTTGTCTAATCCACCATGTAGCATACGTTGAAAATTTATAACCTTTATCACTATCAAATTTATCAACCGCTTTCATAAGACCAATATTACCTTCTTGGATTAAATCTAAGAATAAAAGTCCTCTTCCAACATATCTTTTAGCAATACTAACAACTAAACGTAAGTTAGATTCAGCAAGTTTATTTTTGGCATATTCATCACCACTGGCAACTTTTTCGCTTAATTCTAGTTCTTCTTCCGGAGATAATAAACTAATGCGGCCGATTTCTTTTAAATACATCCGAACTGGATCATTAATATTAATATCTTTGGTTAGTTCGGCATCATCAAGTAAGATTGGTTCTTCCTCTAAAACCCGAGGAATACCATCTTCAGTGGTGCCTTCTTCATCTTCGGCGATAACTTGAATTTCATTTTCCATCAAAGTATTATATATTTCATCTAACGAATCGTTATCAATTTCTAGACCTCTTAAACTTTCGGCAAGAGTTTCAAAAGTAATATATTTTTGTTTTTTACCAAGCGTGATTAATTCTTGAATCCGTTCCTCAAGAGATTTAACCTCAGCGATTTCTTTTACAGTATTGTTTTCTTCATTCATTTCCTACACATCCTTTTTTTAATTCGACTAGTTTTAAAGCTAGTTCTTCTTTTTTAGTTTCATCTAATTCATTCATTATTTGTTCTTTTAAAGCTTTAATAGTATTTTTCTTTTCTTCTTGAGTGGCTATTTTAATTAAAGTATTAAAGTTTTCGACATCTAAGTTTTCATAATTACTATTTTTAATAATGGTCATAACATCATCATATAAGTAATCATGAAGACCCGAGAAAGTAATAAAGCTCGATAAATCAATAGTTTGATAAGTGTCATAATAATAAATTATTTCATTGGCAATAGTTCGATATTTTTTAGTACTAAAATAACCTAAGTCTTTTTTAAATTTATTAATATATAAACTATCATTCATCATAAAATAGAGAATACCCGCGCAAGCTTGATCATATTTTGAAAAGACCACTTTGGGAGTTTCTTTATTTTTTTTCACCACGGGTGGAGATTTGACTTTATCTAATTCCCGCGTTAATAAATCAAGAGGAATATCATATTCGGTACTCATCTTTTTTAAAGTTATTTCCCGCGTTAAGTCATCATCAATATCCTTAAGAGCACTAGTAATATCTTTAATATAGGTTACTAAATCACTAGTTTTACTTAAATCTTTATTCTTCTTATAATATTTTAATTTAAAATCTAAGAAGGTTAAAGGATTATTGATATTATTTAAGATGGCTTCTTTACCATTTTTTATGATATATTCATCAGGATCTTTTTCCCCACTTAATCTAACAATATAAGGAGTAATACCCGCGCTTACTAAAATATTGCCATTATTTAGAGTTGCTAGTTCACCCGCGTTATCATTATCAAACATTAATATTACTTTAGCCCGTAGGGATTTAATAATGTCGACTTGAGTGGAAGTTAGCGCAGTACCCATTAAAGCGACGACATTTTTAAGACCACTGGAATACATCCTAATGGCGTCCATATTGCCTTCCACAATAATAAGTTCTTTTTGTTTTTTAATTTCACTCAAAGCTCGATGATAATTAAATAAGATTTGCCCTTTTTTAAAGATAGAACTTTCTTTAGTATTAATATACTTAGCTTGATCAATATCTTCATAAATTCGACCGGTAAAACCAATCGGATTACCCTCTAAATCATGGATGGGAAAGATAATGCGATTTTGAAAAATATCATTCAGATATTCGCCATTACGATTTACTAAGCCTAAATCTAATAAGGTTTTGATATCATAATTTTTACTAGTAAGTAATTTATTTAAAGAAAATTTATCACTTAAAGCAAGACCTAAGTTAAAATCTTTAATAACACTGTCATCTAAACCTCTTTTTTTTAAGTAAGCTTTAGCTTTCTCCCCTTCTTTAGTATTCAAGTTGTTTTGATAAAATTTTAAAGTTAAATCCATAATTTCATATTCTGGTTTATGAGAAGTTTCTTTAATCTTTTTAGTTTCATGCCCATGAAAAGGAATACCTACGATATCAGCGACCATTTTAACGGCTTCAATAAAAGAAACATTTTCTTTTTCACTAATAAAGGTAAAAACATTTCCCGAAGCACCACAGGAAAAACATTTATAGATTTGTTTTTCTTCAGAGACACTCATACTAGGTGAATGATCATCATGGAAAGGACAAACACCAAAATAATTTTTGCCTCTTTGGGTTAAAGGAACATATTTAGAGATGACATCAACAATATTAGCTTGTTCCTTTATTTTATCTATTTCGTTATTCATTCATCTTATCACCCCAAAAAATACCCCTCTATTAATATAATTATTACCCGTTACCCCCCAATTTCCTTTTAAAAAAAGCAAATTTTTTCAAAAAACTTGCTTTAGAAGACATTTTTTAACTATTTTTACTCTTTTTTAGGAGTTTACAATAGTAAATAGTTTGGGTTTTGCTATTATTTTTAGTACAAGTAATTAGAGTAAGCATATGGGGATATTCTTCTTTTAAATAAAGTTCTCCGGTTTTTGCTTGATATTCAATTTCTTTTATTTCATAAGTATAAAGATAGTTAGAATATAAGAAATTTAGGGTATCTCCAACTTGTAACTTATATAAATCTTTAAAATAAGCATGAAGACCACTTCCGGAGTGACCGGCGATTATGACATTACTAATATTTTCAGTAGGCATTGTACTACCTTTTATTAATTGTAAATTTTGATTGACATCATTTTCTTTAGAAGTTAAAGGATATATTTCTTGGTTTAAATTAATTTTAGGAATAGTTAATAGGGCATAATAATTATTAGTTGCTATTTTACTTTCAATAGTTTTTTCATTAGATATTTGCATAATATTATTAGTACCAGCATAACCAATGGGAATTAAAAAACTAAGAATTAAGATAATAAAACCTAAAAATTTAAGATTCTTTTTTAGCATGTTTTAAAAGAAATAAACTGGATAAAAGCCCAAGAAAACTAAAACCAGCGATTAAAGGTTCTGGGTTAGTACTAGTGCGAGGAACGGGAACAAGACGGCGATTATTTACAGTTACAGTGGATTTAATGCCATTTTTAATTTCGATATAAATCTCATCGGTATTAAGCTCGTAATTATCTAAAGTTAGTAATTCTTTTAGATAATAAGAACCAACTTTTAAATCGGGAAGAGAAATTTCGCCATTTTCATCCGTAATATATTCCCCAAGCAAATTTTTATTAGAATCATATAAGCCAAAATGAACACACGACAAAGGATTACTCGTTAGAGAATCGACTTTTTTAATTAGAAGTGAACCCGTTAGATCTTTTAAATTAAACATATCTAGAGTTATTACTTCACCATCTTCGCTAATTGTAAAAGTAACTTCAATATCCGGGATAATACTGTAATTTATTGGGGGTATGATCTCTTCAATAAGATAAGTTCCATATGGGATATCTTCTAAATATAAAATACCATCTTGGGTTTTAAATTCATCAATTCCAGCGATTTCTAAATATTCTCCGGTCTCCACATTTTTAATTTTAAAAGTGGCCGAATCCAGAATTAAATCTTTAGTTAATAAATCCTTTTTTTGAAGTTTTAAGTTACCGGTTAATTTAGGGTTTAGAACAGTTAATTCAATTACTTCCCCTTCTTTAGTGATACTAAAGGTTAGAGTTTTTTCGGAAATCTTATAACCTGCAGGTGGTTCTATTTCTTCTAGGATATAATTACCATAGGGAATATTATCTAACTTTAATAGACCATTAGTAGTATGAAAGATATTTAATCCATTTAAAGTTAAATATTCGTTAGTATCAACATTCTTGATTTTAAAGGCAGCGGTATCTAAAATTAATTCTTTGGTTTCGGAATCTTTTTTAGAAAGGATTAAAGTACCAGTAATCGCAGGATTTTTAAAAACAAGATTATCCCTATCTATAGTATTTTCATCAACTGTAAATTCAAAATCGGGAATTAGATTATAACCTTCGGTTGACTCGGTTTGATGGATCCGGTAATTACCATACCATAAAGTTAGAGTATGTTTACCTAATTCATCCGTTTTAAAAGTAGTGATTAATTTATTAGTATCATCATCATAAAGTTCAAATTCGGCATTGGGTTCTAAGGCGATATTACCTTCATAATCAATTAAATATTTTTCAAGATCAATCTTTTTTAAAATCGGTTCTTCTTCTAAATAAAGAGTTTTATTATCATCATTTTGAAAGCAATAAAAGCCTTCATTTAATTTAAAACCATAGGGAGCTTGGATTTCTTTTAAGCAATAATCATCAATTTCATAACGATTAAATAAGAATTTACCTAGTTCATCAGTAGTAAAAGTAGTTAAAGCAACATCTAAATTACGTTTTAAATATAATTCATAGACAGCACCTTTTAAAGATAAAGGAACATCGGGATTAGGTTTTTTAATAAATTCAACTTCGGGTGGCATATAAGTGACAGTAATATAATTACCTTGATAACTATAGTAGCCACGAGACATTAAAGTTTGAGATTCGCCATTATAATAAATTTTAGGAGCAGTTGTGGTATTTAGACTACGCGTAAAAAAGATACTTTCGGTTGATGGCTTAAAAAAGTCAAATTCTAAGGTATTACCTTTTTTATTAATATTCATTTTATCAGGATAACTATAAGACATATTATATTCACTTAAAATATTATTCTGATCGGTTAGGGTTAAACTACCACCATATTTAACATAAATATCATTATCCTCCAGACCAAAATCCGGCAAGAGATAAGACTGAGCAATTAATTCTTGCATTTCTTTAATTTCTTTAGTATATTTCGTAATCTTGTTATCATTATCATCCACGAAATAAATTTCGCCCGTTTCCCCAATGATATATTCCCAAATTAAATACTGCGTTATCGTGTACCATTTTAAAGTATTATGATTTGTATAGCGATAGCCAAAATAAGCAATTCTCGTGAGATAATCCCAATCATCTTCCGAAAGATCTATATTTAAATCATAAAGATTACTATATTCGGTAAAATCACCATTAATAAGCATAATCCCAGGTTCAATACAATAGACTAATTCATTCGTGGTCGTATTTTTAAGTTGATACATATTTTTAGTTTTACCATCGGGAAATTTATTAGTTTTAATATATAAACGAACATTGTTTATTTGTTCTCCTAATTCTATATGATTTGTTTTAGCTTCACAAAAGCTTAAAAATGAGCAAAAGAATATAGGAATAAGAAAAATTTTAAATAATTTTTTTAACATTTAAAAAGGTATAAACTTGCCCATTAATAAAGATAATTTGAGTGAATGCCTATAATATAGCACAAAGATAAACTTTTGTAAATATTTTTTTTAAGAGGCTATTTTAAATGGGTTTGATTAGTTATTTTATTTAAAAGAGGAATAAATAAACTTAAAAGGAAAATACTGATAAAAGGAGCTTCATAAACATTTATGAGCGATAATAAACCAGTTAAAATACCGATTAATATGCCATAGATTAGCATACCTTTTTTGGAATAAGGAGTAACATATAAATCAGAAGCTAAAAAGATAAAACTAAAATAAGCATGACCGGAGAATAAAATGGTTAAATAAGAAAGATTTTGAGTTAGAAAAAAGGCTAATAAAAGAAATACCACATAAGATATAATGGAACTTAGAGCCACAGTTTTTTTATAATATTTATTAAATAGTAAAATAAGCAAACTAAAAAGTAAAATAAAAGTACTAGTAGAAGCTAGACCACCCGCGTTAAAACCACAGAAAATATCAAAATAACTATACTTGAATTTCGCTAATTTTTCCCCAATATTTAGATAAGAATAAGAATTTAAAAGTAAGCCTAAAATTAAAAATAAGCGGATTAAAGTACTAGAATTAAAGGTTAATTTAGTATTTTTCGTAAGATATTTGGTAATAAAAAATAAAACAAATAATAAAATGGGGTAAATTAAATAATTAGTATTTAAAGAAATTGTAGAAGTAATAATTAAAGATAACAAAATATTTACTTTAGCTTTCTCTTTAAAAATTAAACTAATTAATAGAGCCACAATAAGACTAGAACCATAAAAATAAAATAAAGGGATAAGACCGGTTAGATTAATTAGGCCATTAAAATAAAGCGATAAACCATTTTTATAAAAGCTAAAAATAATTAAAGGAACAATCGCGATATAATAACTATTAATGAGACTATTAAAATCTTTTTTAGGATGTAAACTAGGAATATTAGGCATTTTCTCCTCCTTCTAAGTATTTATTAAAGTTTATGTGGACGGGACAAATATATGAACATAAACCACATTTTAGACATTTTTCATGGTTTTGGGTAAGATATTTAGAATCTTTAAACATTAAAGGATTAAGTTTCTTGGGACAAACCTCCAAACACATACCACAATTTAAACAAGTCCCCTCTTTCGTATTTTCATTTTTAGTAATAATAAGACTATCAGTGTCACTAGTAATAATAAACTCATCCGGATTAATAAGTGTCCCGGACATAAGGCCATTCGCATAATAGCTTTTATTACCTTCTTTTAAAGTAATAAAATTAGGAAGAATACTTTTTAGTGGAGTGCCGATTTTAACTCTTATAACTTGAGGATTCGTAAGCATATCACCACTGATCGTAATTAATTTATCCGTTTTTTGACGATTTCGTTTAATTAAATTATATAGATCATAGAAAGTACTAGCTTTAATAATCGTGGTGGTATCAGCTTGTAAATCTAGATAATTTAATAAAAATTCAGAACGACCTAAAAGATAGAAATTAGGGACAATTTTAAGATTAATAGAAGGATACATACCAATAAATTCTAAAAGTTGATTGATATTTTCACTATTCGATGATTTAACAACTAAAGTGATATCTTTTATGGCATAGATTTTAGCGAGTTTATCTAAAAGTTCTAAAAAATCTTCATAATATAATAATAAATAGAAATTTTCAGTTAATACATAGGGTTCATCATCTAAAGTATTTAAAATTAAATGGTCTTTAGATGATAAATCTAAATTAAATTCTTGGATTAAGAGCTTAGTTAATTTTTCTTTATTAATTTTACTTAAAGTTAATTTTTGAGTAGGTGCTAACTTTTTTATTTCTTGAAAATCATTTTTTATTTCTAAAGCAGACATAGGACCACTTGGAGTAGTAATTTTTTTAAGCCCGGTTACGGTGCCCGAAATGGAAGAGGTAAATATTTGGTTATTGGCGTAAATTAAAATATCACCAATAGCCACTTTAGAATTAAGATTTACTTTAATTTGGGCATTTTTAGGAATAGGAAAATAAACATAATCCGGAGTTTTATATTCACTAATCATACTAGAAACTTGGATAGAATCATCTTTTTCTAATTCGATTAGAGCCATATTTACACCTACTTTCCTGTAATAATTATACTAAAGGGATAAATAAAATTCAATAATTTCAAAATTAAAAAGAACAAGTTTAGGATTTTTTTTGTTCTTCTTTAAAAGTTTTTAAATATTCTTGTAAATTTAAAGCAACATTTTCCGGGAGAATCTGGGTTAATTCCTCCAGAGAAGCATTAGAGATTTTAGTAATACTACCAAAAGTTTTAATGAGCTCTTTTTTACGTTTAGCCCCAATACCTTCAATATTATCTAACACACTAGAAATAGCACCTTTACTTCTGATAGTGCGATGATATGATATAGTATAGCGATGGACTTCATCTTGCATACGCGTTAGATAATGAAAAACAGCACTGGTTTTATCAAGCGGAATTAAAGAATAACTTTGACCATCAATTAAATCATTAGTCCGGTGTTTATCGTTTTTTCTTAAACCACAAACACGAATGTTTAAATTTAAGTCATTTAGAATATTTAGACAAGCATTAATCTGGTTAATTCCCCCATCGACAATTATTAAGTCGGGAAGTTCCGTTTTCTCCATTAAAGCACGATAGTACCGACGATAGATAACTTCTTCCATAGTGTGGTAATCATCATTTTTATCTAAACTTATTTTATATTTCCGATATTCTTTTTTCGCGGGTTTACCATTTTTAAAAACAACCATACAACTAACCGTAAAAGAACCAAATAAATTAGAGTTATCAAATAAATCAATGCGATCAAGTTTCGGTAAATTTAATAATTCTTTTAAATCATTATTGGCAACTTCGGTTTTAGCTTCGTCTTTTTCAATAATTTCTAATTCATTTTGTAAGTTAATTTCGGCATTAGAACTAGCCATAGTAACTAAATTTTTCTTTTTACCTTTTTGAGGAATAACAAAATTAGTTTGGAGAATCTCTTGTAAAATAGCGACATTAATAGTTGAATCACATAAGATTTCTTTAGGGATTTCATGCCGAGAATAAAAATTCATAAGGTAATAATCTAATTCATCTTCAACATCACTAATAACTGGGAAAATATCAGTATGACCTCCGACCATCCGACCATTTCTTAAAAAGAGAATTTGAATACTTAAATAACCTTTATCAAAAAAAGTACCTACAACATCACGATTAACGAAATCATGAAGTTCCATTTTTTGTTTATCTAAGATAATACTAATATAATTTAATTCTTTTTTTAATTCTAAAGCCATTTCAAAATTAAGATTTTTACTATACATCTCCATTTTAGCCAAGATTTTATTTTTTAAAATATCCCCATTACCCCGAAGAAATGCTAAAATCTCCTCTTCCATAGCTTTTAATTTAAGAGGATCAACATGATGTTCACAATAACCAAGACACTCATCAATATGATAATATAAACAAACTTTTTTAGGCATAACATCGCATTTTTTTAAAGGATATAAACGATTTATTAAAGAGACAATACGTCTGGCTGCATAAGCATTGGGATAAGGACCAAAAAGCATTTTTTTATCTTTCTTTTTAATTGTTAAATAACGAGATACTTTAAGTTTCGGATAAGGTTTACTAATATATTCTATATAGGGATAACTTTTATCATCTTTAAGTAAAATATTATATTTAGGATCATAATGTTTAATTAAATTAAATTCTAGCAAAAAAGCTTCTAGCTCGGAAGAGGCTACAATATACTCAAAATCAGCAATTTCACTAACCATTTTGGCAGTTTTACCAGTATGAGGACGATTAAAGTAAGAATTAACTCTTTTCTTTAAGTCTTTAGCTTTACCGACATAGATAATAGTTCCCTCGCTATTTTTCATTTGATAAGAACCAGGTAAATGAGGAATTAATTTTAATTTATCTTTAAGCATAATATCACCTACAAATTTTATTATATTATAATTATACTACAAATTTAAAAAAATTTAAGGTATAATTAAAGAGGTGATTAAAAAATGCTTAGAAATACCATTACTTTAGAAATTAAAAAATCAAAATTTATAGCTTATGATTATCAAGTAAATGATATCTTAGAAATACCAAAAATATTAGATAGTTTAAAAAAAGAACATAAGAAAGCCAAACATTTTCCTTATGCTTATAAAATTCAAAATCAAGTTAAAAAAAGTGATGATAAAGAACCATCTAATACTGCAGGCTTACCTATTTATAATATCATTGAAAAAAATAATTTAGATAATACTTTGATTGTTGTAGTAAGATACTTTGGAGGGATTAAATTAGGAGCCGGAGGATTATTT
>CANQBY010000032.1 GCA_947589695.1 uncultured Bacilli bacterium | reverse complement strand
AGATCCTGTTTATGCTAAAGCTTTAGGTGTTGATATTAATGAGTTATTACTATCCCAACCTGATACCGGTGAGCAAGCTTTAGAAATTTGTGAGGCTTTGGTTCGCAGTGAAGCTGTTAATATAGTTGTTATTGACTCTGTTGCTGCTTTAGTACCTCAAGCCGAAATTGATGGTGAAATGGGGGACTCTCATGTTGGCTTACAAGCTCGTCTTATGTCTCAAGCTTTAAGAAAATTATCTGGTACAATCAACAAAACCAAAACTACCGCCATTTTTATCAATCAATTAAGAGAAAAAGTAGGTGTTATGTTTGGCAATCCGGAAACTACTCCTGGTGGTCGCGCTTTAAAATTCTATGCCACTATTCGTCTGGATATTAGACGTTCTGAACAAATTAAAATGGGCGAACAAATCATAGGTAATAAAACTAATATTAAGGTAGTTAAAAATAAAGTTGCCCCTCCATTTAAAACTGCCACTATCGATATCATGTATGGCGAAGGTGTATCAAGGGAGGGAGAGCTTATTGATATAGCTGCCTCATTAGGTATTTTAGATAAAAGTGGAGCTTGGTATGCTTATAATGGTGAAAAGATTGGTCAAGGCAAAGAAAATGTTAAAATTTATTTAAAAGAAAATCCCGCTTTAAGAGATGAAATTGAAACCAAAGTAAGAGACCATTATGGCTTTGGTGCTTCCCAAACTACTACTAAATCTATAGAAAATGAAGATTAAAGAAAAAATCTTCATTTTTTCCTTGCTTAAATCTTAAATAACCTTTATAATTAGTATATAGATACTTTAATCTATAAAAGTGAGGAGATTTTAAAATGGAATTTAATTTAATGTCCATTTTAACTCTTATGATTGGATTTTTTGTTGGGTTTGGAATTATTCTTATTATTAACGCGATTAAGAATAATCAAAATGAAAATAAAGCTAATAAATTAATTGAAGACGCTAAAAAAGAAGCGGATAAACATAAAAGAGATTCTTTGATGGAATTAAAAGAGGAATCATATCGTTTAAAACAAGAAACAGATAAAGAAATTAAAGAGAAAAAAGCTGAATTAAAAGAAAACGAAAATCGTTTAATGCAAAGAGAATCTTCTTTAGATAAAAGAGAAGAAATGCTCCAAAAAAGAGATAACAACTTAGATGAAAAAGAAAATAATTTATTAGCAAAACAAAAAGAAATACAAGAAAAAGAGTTAAAAATGGATGAACTCTTGAAACAAGAACTTGAAGAATTAGAAAAAATAGCCAAATTTTCAAAAGAAAAGGCACATGATTTAATTATGAAACGCGTTGAGGATGATATGGCTACAGAAATAGTAGAATACATCCAAGAAGAAGAAAGAAAAGCCAAATTAGAAGCTCATGAGAAGGCAAAACAAATAATTGTGACCAGTATGGAGCGTTATGCTGAAGATGTAGCTAGTGAACAAACTGTAAGTACTATTGACTTACCAAATGATGAAATGAAAGGGCGCTTAATCGGTAGAGAAGGTCGAAACATCCGAACTATCGAATCGATCACTGGTGTTGATTTAATTATTGATGATACTCCTGAAGCTATCGTTATTTCTTCTTTTGACCCTTTAAGAAGAGAAATAGCCAAAGTAACGATTGAAACATTAATTAAAGATGGTCGTATTCATCCTGCCCGGATTGAAGAAGTCTATGACAAAGTATCCAAAGATATTAATACTAAAATTATGGAAATTGGTAATGAAGCTCTCTATGATTTAGGAATTGTCAAAATGGATCCTGAACTAATTAATCTTGTGGGCAAATTAAAATATCGAACCAGTTATGGTCAAAATGCTTTAAAGCATTCCATGGAAGTTGCTCATCTTGCAGGTTTAATGGCTCAAGAATTAGGCGAAAATGTTGCTTTAGCAAAAAGAGCTGGCTTACTCCATGATATTGGTAAATCTATCGATTTTGAAATTGAAGGTAGTCATGTCGAAATTGGCGCGGATTTAGCTCGCAAATATCATGAAGATGAGGTTGTTATAAATGCTATTGAATCCCATCATGGTGATAAAGAAGCGAGTTGTGTTATCTCTGTTTTAGTCGAGATTGCCGATACCCTTTCTGCGGCTCGTCCTGGTGCTCGTAATGATACTTTAGATAACTATATGAAACGTTTAAGTCAACTTGAAGAAATCGGTAATAGTTTTGAAGGTGTTGAAAAAACTTTCGCCGTTCAAGCTGGCCGTGAAATTCGTGTTATTGTTAAACCGGATGAAGTTGACGACGCAAAAAGTTATAAAATGGCCCGTGATATTAAAGATCGGATAGAATCTGAAATGCAATATCCTGGTACTATAAAAATTAATGTAATTAGAGAAACCAGAGCTATTGAAGAAGCTAGATAAGCTTCTTTTTTAAGTTTTAATGAAAGTAAGAAATATGGAAAAGAACTTGGAAATTGAAAAAAAATATCTTTTAGAAGAAAGTGTTGGAAAGGAAACTGCCATCAACTTTTTAATGGAGCAATTATGTTTAACACCTGCTCCTAATCCTCTCATAATTAATCACGATACTTATTATGATGAAAATAATCTATTAAGTAATCTTGGTTTAAATGCTCGTCAAAGAAAGGTGGGAGAACAAACTGAATATACTTTAAAAATAAAAGTGGATGCTCAAAGTATAGATAAAAGAAAAGAACTTAATTTCTCTAGTCTAGAAGAAATGGTTAAATTTATTAAAAATAATCTAAATTTACCAATAAGTAATCTTACGGAAACTTTAAAATTAGTAACTAAACGCCATCTTTATTATTATCGCTTTATCAACACTTTAATTGAAGTTAGCCTTGATGAGGTTAGTATTTATTTTAATAATGTTTCCTTAAAACCATTTTATATGATTGAGTGTGAATTTAAAAAAGGTAATGTTCAAGAATTAGAATATTTAAATAATGCTATAATTAAAATGCCTTTTCTAAAACCTTGCAATCTATCCAAAAAAGATATTGCTTTAACTAGAATAAATACTACCCCAAATTTAATTCGAAAAAGAAATAAAAAATAAAAACTTATCTTAATTATCTGGTGCATATTTTTCCTAAAAATTATTCACAATATTAATAGGTGATTAATTTGAAAAAAACAACAATTTCTTTTGGCTTAGTTTCTATTCCCATCGAAATGCGTCCCATTATAAAAAATAATGATATCTCTTTTAACAAACTTCACAAGAAATGTTTATCGCGTATTAAATATGTGAAGTATTGTCCTCATTGTAAAAAAGAGGTTAAACAACCCGATATTATTCGAGGTTATGAATATAAAAAAGATGATTATATAACTTTAACTGATGAAGAATTTAATAATTTAAAAAGTGAGGATGAAAAAAGTATTGAAATAATTGGTTTTCTAAATTTAAAAGAAATTGATCCTATCTATTTTGAAAAAAGTTATATTCTAAGTCCTCCTACCAAAAGTAAAGCTTATAGTTTATTTAAAGCCGCCTTAGCCAAGAGTAATAAAATTGCTCTCGCGAAAACCATCATTGGTACTAAGTTTTATTATTGCATTCTTCGTCTTACTCCTGATGGTCTAATTATGAATACTTTATATTTTCCTGAAGAAATAATTATTCCTGAATTAGTTAGTGATGTTAAATTTACTAAAAAAGAAGAAGATCTAGCCTTATCTCTTATAAAATCTTTAAATATGAAATTTAATCCTGATATTTTAGTAGATGAATACCAAGCTAAAATAAAAGAAGCTTTAGATACTAAATTAGATGGTAAAAAAATCAAAAAACCTCAAGTTAAACAAGAAAGAACTATTAAAGATTTAATGACAGCTTTAGAAATGAGTTTAAAAAATGTTTAATAACTATAATTTAAGACCTATGCTCTTAAAAGAAGTACCTAAACCTTTTAATTCTTCAAAATATTTATATGAAATCAAATATGATGGGTATCGCGTTTTAATATATGCCAATAAAAAAAATATAAAAATTATTAGTCGTAATGGTAAAGATTTAACTAATCTTTATCCCGAGCTTCAAAATATCAAAAAGATTGTCGGGGATAAAAATGTCATTTTTGATGGAGAGATTATTGCAGTTTCTAATGGTGTTCCTGATTTTCATAATCTGCAAGTTCGTAGTAAATTAAAAAATATAACCCCAGATATTATTTTAGATATTCCCATCTATTTTATTTGTTTTGATTTAATTTATGAAAATAAAGATTTAACAAACTTACCTTTAATTAAACGTCAAGAATTATTAGCCAAATATTTGGATACTACCGAATTTATCAAATCTGAATGTTTTCCTGATGGCATTAAATTATTTCACAAAATCCAAAAATTAGGTTTAGAAGGTATAGTTGCTAAAGAAAAAGATAGTCTTTATTATCCCGGTAAAAGGGTAAGTAGTTGGCTCAAAATCAAAAATATTAAAGACAATCCATATTATATTGGAGGCTACATCTTTAATAAAGAAAAATATAGTTTACTTTTAGGTGAGTATCACCATAATGATTTTTATTATGTGGGCAAAGTTAGTATTACAAAAAATAATCCCTTAATTAAAAAGGTTTTAAAAGCTAAAGAAGTTTCTAATAAATTTTTCAATTATTCTAAACCTGCCACTTTTATTGAACCTAAAATCAAAGTATTAGTAACTTATTTAGAAAAAACTAAAGATGGTAAACTTCGCCATCCTTCTTTAAAATAAGATTCTAAAATCTAAACAATCTAAAATAAAAAATCTAGAACTAATCTAGATTTAATTTGTTTTATTAACTTCCATAATAACCGGTAAAATAATTGGTCTTCTACCCGTAAGTTCATTAATAAATGGATATAATTCTAAAATAATTTGATTTTTTAAATCTGTATAACTATAAGTAGTAGTTTTAAAGAATTTAGTGACTATATCTGTAATTTTATGTTCTATTTTACTAATTAGTTCGGGATTTTCATTAACCATAATAAATCCTCTTGTTGTTACATTAGGCTTAATTAATAATTCTTTTGTTATTGTATTAATATTTAAAATTGTTACTAAAATACCATCACTAGACATTAATTTTCGATCTTTAATTACTTGAGAACCAATATCTCCAATTCTTGAACCATCCACATAAACATCGCCACTTTTAACTACTTCTCCGCGAGTGACAACGCCATTATTAATATTTAAAGTATCCCCATTTTTACAAATAAAGATATTTTCTTTTGGTATTCCACAAGCTTCAGCAATTTCCGCGTGGGCTTTAAGCATTCTAAATTCTCCATGCATTGGCATAAAATATTTAGGACTAATAATTCGTAACATCCACTTTAATTCTTCTTCTTTGGCATGCCCTGAAGTATGTACATCGGTAAATGTTTTATTAGTATAAACTTTGACTCCTTTTAAATAGAGTTTATTAATAACCCGATTAATACTCGCGGCATTCCCTGGAATAGGGGATGAAGAAAACACTACTAAATCATCAGGCATTAAAGTAATTTGTTTATGTTGCCCACTTGCAATTCTAGATAATGCTGCCAATGGTTCTCCTTGAGTTCCAGTACATAAAATACATATTTCTTTTTTCTTTAAACTTTTCGCTTGATTATTGTCAATAAATATCGATTTATCTAAAATAAGACCATTATTAACTGCAAGTTCAATACTTGTTTCCATTGATCTTCCAAATATTATAATTTTTCGATTGTTTTTCCGACAAGTTTCGACGATATGTTTAATTCTAAATATATTTGAAGCAAAAGTAGCAATTATAACTCTTCCAAAATGTCTTGATATGATATCATTTAAAGCTTCATCTACACTAGATTCACTTTTTGAAAATCCTTCTGATAAAGCATTGGTCGAATCACTAAGTAGGAGAGTAACTCCTTTTTTTCCTAACTCTGCCATTTTATGAATATTAGCCATCGGACCAATTGGTGTTAAATCAAACTTAAAATCTCCTGTTTCAAAAATAATTCCATTTGGGGTATGGACCGCGATTGCATAAGATCCGGGAATAGAATGAGTTGTTCCGACAAATTCAATGGTAAAATATTTTGTTTTAATAATTGTATCTTCATTAACAATTTCAATATTATTATAATTAATATTTCTATCCACTAACTTTTTATTAATTAAATCAACTGCAATTTTCGACGCATAAATTTTTGGAATATTAACGGTATTAAGTAAAAAAGTAATACCTCCAATATGATCTTCATGTCCATGGGTAATAACTAAAGCTTTAATTTTATCTTCATTTTGTTTTAAAAAACTAACATCTTGAATTACATAATCAATTCCGAGTAAATCATCTTCGGGAAACATAACTCCTGCATCAATAATTATTATTTCATTATCATGAGTTACCACATACATATTTTTTCCGACTTCACCTAAGCCACCTAAAGCAACAATAGACGTAGTCATATTATTATTTTTCATAACTTTCATCCTTTCAAATCTAAAAAATAAAGTTCGTAACTGATATTAATTATACTATAAAAGGCTAATTTTGTCTATATTAAGTTTATCTTTACAATAATTTTACAGTAAATTTTCAATAAATACTACATAAAAGCCTAAATATATTTTATAATAATATTAAATAGAAAGGGATCAATCAATAAGAAATTAATTATAAGATTGATTATACGTGATTTTATGGAAAATAAAAATAATAATGAAAATGAAAAGAATGTTAATCAAGAATTAATTAAATTTAAAAAGATAAATAATCGCAATAGTGGTATTATAATTGTTTTACTAGGCATGCTTCTCTTTGTTTGTATTATCTGCGTTTATGTTCGCTTTTTAGGTTGATTTTTTAAAAGAAATCGCTTAAAATATTCTTAAGGTGGTTTTTATGGATAAAAAAAGAATAATTGGAATAATATTGGGTGTTGCCCTAATTCTAGCAGTTGGTTTTAAAATATACTCAAATTATCAAGATAATAAGCCTAAGGAAACAGAAAATCCTGTGCGCGAGGCTACTGCTTCATCTAAAGAATTTAAAAAACAATATGAAAGTTTAAATGGTACGAAAAATAGTAGTGATAAAGATTACTTAAATGTTTCTATCGCTGAAAATAATCCGGTTATTATTAAAACTGATGAAGAAATCTTAGATGTCCTTGAAAATGGTACGGGAGTTATTTACTTTGGTTTTAATTCTTGTCCATGGTGTCGGAGTATGATTGAAACATTACTAAAAACTTTTGATGAAGAAAAATTAGAAAATCTTTATTATGTTGATGTAAAAGATATTCGTTCTACTTATGAAGTAAAGAAGAAAAAATTAACCGAAACGAAAAAAGGTACTGAAAGTTATTATAAAATCTTAGATTATTTAGATGAGTATTTATCTGAATATACTATTACCAGTGATAAAAAAGAGTATGACACCAAAGAAAAAAGATTATATGCTCCAACTGTTGTTGCTATAAAAGATGGAACTATCGTTGGCTTCCATGAAGGAACAGTTGCTTCTCAAGAAGATCCTTATTTAGGTTTAACTGATTCTGAAAAAACTGAATTAACTAACATCTTTAAAGAAGAATTTAAAGAATTAAAAGATAGTAGTTGTGAAGATGAACGTGGCTGTTAGTCACGTTTTTTAATAATTAAAAACTTAGTTTTTAAATCTAACTAAGTTTCTAATTGTTTTTAATACAGAATACTGCATATAAAGGAATAGATTTAATATTATTTTCTAATCCAAAATTTTTAGTTGAAATACGATAACCTAAATTTAATTTATTTTCTTTCATAAATTTATTTAAACTTAAACTTTTAATATTTTTATTGGCTTTTACTTCAATTGGAATAATACCATCATTTATATCTATTAAAAAATCTATTTCCATCACTTGTGGTTTATTATAATAATATAAATTTATATTATTCTTTATTAACTCACAAGCCACATAATTTTCAGCAATAGCTCCTTTAAACATGAAATCTTGGTCTAACATAATATTAGCATACGGGATACCTAAGTTTTCAGTAAGCAATCCCACATCACTCATATAAACTTTAAAATCATCATTATCCGCAAAAGCTTTTAAAGGAGTTTCAAACCTTTTAACCATATAACAAGGTATAATAAGTTTGCTAGCCAGTAACCATTCAAAAGCTGTTTCATAATCTCTATATCTAGCATTTTTATCTAATTTACTAAATTGATATTTTTTATTTTCTTTAGCTAATTGATTAGGTATATTTTTGTATATTCTTTCAATTTTATTAGTTTCATAATTATTATTAGTATATTTATGCATATCTGCTAAATAAGCATCAATTATATTTCTTAAAATATTATTAGAATTATTAATTATTAAATTTTTATTATTTATATAACTACTAACCATCTGAGGCATTCCTCCAGTTATTAAAAATGTTTTATAATCATCTAATAACTCATTATGAAAATATTCTGGCATTTCTTTATTATTGTTATAGCAATCTTCAATCTTTGCTATATAATCTTTTTTATTACAAGCTCCTAAAAATTCTTTAAAACTTAAGGGATACATATACTCGATAATTACTTTTCCCACTGGAAAAGATTTTTTAAATCTCTTTAATTTAACACCTAATAAAGAACCAGCTACAATAATTTTATAAGGAAATTCATTTTCACAAAAATACTTCAAAGCCGCAATAATTTCTTCTGATTCTTGAACTTCATCAATAAATATTACTGTATCTTCTTTAATATCTCTTTTTAAATATAATTTAAAATCCTGAATAATATTATCTAAACTATTTTCTTGAGCAAAAATTTGGCTAATATTAGCATCTTCCATTAAATTAATATATATATAATCTTTAAAATTTTCTTGACAAAATTTATTAATCAAATAAGTTTTTCCTACTTGTCTTGCTCCAATTACCATCAACGGAGTTAAAATATTTTGTTCTTTCCAAGCCTTTAATACTTGATAAAAATCTCTTTCCATGCTTATTCACCTATCAAAAATATAACATATTTTTATCATTTTGTCAATCTTAGTTTCACATAAATATGTGAAACAAAACGTTCCAGTTTCACATATTTATGTGAAATAGCTTAAGCTTCTTCAATAAATGTTTTACTCTTATGCGGTTCATCAAATAATAAGCCCTCATAATCTTTTTGCCTTAAAACTTCATAAACACAGATAGCCACACTATTGGAAAGATTAAGAGCTCTAACATTATCGGTCATGGGGATTCTAAAACATCTCTCAATATGTGGTTTTAATATTTCTCTTGGAATACCAGTTGATTCTTTGCCAAAAATTAAATAAATATTATCTTTAATCTCTTTATAATTTGGAGTAGAATGGGGCTTATGTCCATATCTTGTAAAGAAAAAATATTCTCCTTGATTTTTTTGGAAAAATTCCTCAATATTTTCATACACAAAATATTTACATTTATCTATATAATTAACGCCACTCCTTTTAATATATTTTTCTTCTAAACTAAAACCTAAAGGCTTAATTAAATGTAAAACGGTGTTAGTTGCAACACAAGTTCGCATAATATTTCCCGTATTTCCTGGTATTTCTGGTTCAAATAAAACAACATTAAGCATTTTTATTCCTCGTTTCTCTTACAAATTATAAATTAAAAGCCCTAATTTGTAAATAAGTTGTTTTATTATTGCCAAAATTTTGTAAATAAGTTATAATAAACAATAACTTTAAGAAAGAAGGATAAATATGACTATAACATTCGCTGAACTAATTGCTGCTGCTTTAATTAAATTTTCTGGTAAAATTGATACTTTAGATATTTCAATCTTAATCTCAATGATTAATGAACCTTATAATTTTTCTAATAAATCAGATAATAGACTAACAGCTATAACCGAATTTCAACATAATAACTATCAATTACAATTTGGTTATACCCTAGATACGGAAATATCTCCTAATTTAACTATCAAAGAATATTTAGCTACGATCGCCGAAGCTAATGCTTTAAATTTTATGAATGAACTCGATTTAACTTATCTTGTCCTACGTAAAATAAATCAATTGGGCGGTATCTCTG
>CANQBY010000031.1 GCA_947589695.1 uncultured Bacilli bacterium | reverse complement strand
GATGAAAGTTTATTTAATAATACCCATACTATTCAAATTGATAAGCGTTATACGTATGACTTAAATGGTATCTTAACTTTCCAAAACCCTTATTCGACTGAAGAACCATTCCATAAAAACTTTAATGAAGTTTTAGGTCAATGGGCTTATAATGATTATAATGCCGCGACCGCGAATGGTGCGCAAATTATCTGGCGAGTTGAAGGTCTAATGGATGGTGATTTAACTAAACAAGAATATACATATCATACCTGGAGCCATGAAACGGCCCATAATATGGATTCACGTATTTTCTTAAAAAATAATGGTCGTCGTTTTGATGCCGGTGGGGAAGACTATGCCGATGGTAACTTAACTCAATCTTTTGGCGAAAATGATATTGTAATGAATTTCTCCAAAAAATATCCGGATGGCACTAATATTGGTTCTAATCTCGATCCAAGTCGGATTGATAGTCCAACCAAAATCGCGGATTTTTATCAAAAATTATTCCAAACAATTTATATTGTTGATTATTTAGAAGGACAGGCTTTCTTAAAATTAAGCCCAGCCGAACAAGCTAATATTGCTGTTCAAGCTTCATATCCTAATCTTACTAAATATGAACTACCGGGCCAAGAATATTTACAGAATAAATATACGGTTTATCAAACTATTGAAGCCAGTAAATTTGCCGATATGCATTTAGAAACAATCGATGATTTATATGATAATGCCTTAGTTATCTTTCCAGGAGTTATTTATTCCACTTATACGGATAATCGTTACGGTGGTGAAGGAATAAATAAAGTCCACTGGTATCAACCTCACAATGATTATGGCCGACCTGATTCTTATAGTATCAAATGGTTTGCTTATGAAATGTTAGGTTATGCGGGTTACGATGAAGGTTATATTGCTTATTATAGTAATATTAATTCGACTTCGAAAGAATTAGTTGATGGTGATGGTAAGTCTTTTACCGCTAATTATAAATCCGATTTAACAGCTCTAAGAGATATTACTAAAGATCCAACTATGACTTTTGAAACCTATAAACATAATCGGTTCCAAGAAGTTGCCGATAATCTTGATAAAATTAATATAATTAATGTTAATGATACCTTTAAACGTTTCTATGAAGCTTTAAAGAAAGACGCTGCTTATGTTGCTGAAGTTGAAAAACAAGCTTGGGAGAAATATCCAAGTACTAATGAAACTGATACTAAGGCGCGGAATAATTTAATTTCTCAAGCTCGGGCTTACACGAATAGTACAGCTTTACGAAAAGAAATCTTTTATGCTTTAAAAAATGGCACTAATGACTTTTTACAAGATGTTTATAGTGAAACTAAAACTCAAGAGGTGACGGATTTTGTTATTCCTGAGTCAGTTGATTTAACAGAAGAACCAATTCTAAATGAAGAAATTATTACGAAAAATGAAATCATTGAATCTAATTCGGATGTTTCTTCTAGTAATTTACCTGAAGAAAACAATCAATCTAATCGTGATACTGAAGAACAACCAGAAATAGACCAATCAAGTAATGAGTCTCTTATCCCTGAAGATGTTATTCCTAATCCTGAAAAGAAGGAAGAACCATCTAACGAACCTAGTTTAAATAACTAATTAAAGAAGTTAGCTCAAGAAAATTCTAACTTCTTTTTCTTTATCATATATTTTATTTAGGTGGTTCTATGTTTTTTAATGAAATTCATGAGCGAATCAGATTTGTCTTTTTAGTTTGTATTGTTATTTTACTAGCTATTATTATTAAAGTTTTTTATATCCAAGTTTTTTCTTATCAAAAATTAAATACTCTCGCGGAAAACTTATGGAGTCGTAAACTTCCCATCAAAGCTGATCGGGGCGCTATCGTAGATCGAAATGGCACCATTTTAGCCACTAATGTTACTACAGTATCTTTAGTTGTCGTCCCCGGTCAAATTAAAAATCCGGAAGAAGTTGCTAAAAGTTTATCTTCTATCCTAAATACTAATTATCAAGATATGCTTGCTCATGTAACTAAATCGACGTCGATTGAAAGAGTCCATCCTGAAGGACGGGGTTTATCTTATGATATCGCGGAAAAAATCAATAGTTTAGGTTATGATGGAGTATATCTTTTAAAAGAAAGTAAAAGATATTATCCATATGAAACCGTTTTATCTCATGTTTTAGGTTATGTTGGAATTGATAATCAAGGTTTGTCTGGTATAGAGCTTTATTATGATGATTATTTAATGGGAGCTGATGGTGCCATTAAATATTTTTCCGATGGTAAAGGTAATAAACTGGAATTAACTGAAGTTTACGAAGCTCCCACCAGTGGTATTACTTTGCAACTAACGATTGATATGGACCTTCAATTAGCAATCGAAAATGAACTTGATAATGCTTTTTCTAAATATAATCCCGAACAAGCTTTAATTATGGCCATGAACCCCAAAACAGGTGAGATTTTAGCTATGGCCTCTCGTCCTACTTTTAACTCTAATTCTTATCAAAAGTATTCTTCCGAAATCATCAATCGTAATTTACCTATCTGGATGACTTATGAACCCGGTTCTACTTTTAAAATTATCACTTTATCGGCTGCGTTAGAAGAAAAAACTATCAATTTATTTGAAGATACTTTCTATGATGGAGGGGCTATTAATGTTGATGGCGCTACTATTCATTGTTGGAAAGCTGGTGGTCATGGTTCCGAAACAATGTTGCAAGTAGTCGAAAACTCTTGTAATCCCGGCTTTGTTAGTATCGGTCAAACTCTCGGTACTGAAAAACTGATGAATTATATTAAAAAATATGGTTTTGGAACTAAAACCGGTATTGATTTAAATGGCGAATCTACAGGAATTTTATTTGATCAAGCTAAAATGGGTCCCGTTGAACTTGCCACCACTAGTTTTGGTCAAGGTATCAGTGTGACGCCCATCCAACAAATAAGAGCTGTCTCCGCGGCGATTAATGGGGGTAACTTATATAAGCCTTATATTGTTGGGAGTTTCTTAGAAAGTGAAACTAATAGTTTAATTAAAAAAAATGAACCTGAAATCGTGGGTAAACCTATCAGTGAAGAAACTAGTAGTTTAGTTAGATTTGCCCTAGAAAGTGTCGTTGCTAATGGCAGTGGTAAAAATGCTTATATCGAAAACTATCGGGTTGGTGGTAAAACCGGCACCGCCCAAAAAGTTAAAGATGGTCATTATTTAGATGGTAATTATATTTTATCTTTTATTGGTTTTATGCCCGCGGATGATCCTGAAATTGTTGTATATGTTGCTATCGATAATCCCAAAGGTGTCACTCAATATGGTGGGGTAGTCTCTGCTCCTATTGCTAAAAGTGTGTTAACCTCTGCTATCGATATTTTAGGTATCGAACCTAGTAAAGAGGGGATGGCTCGTGAATATACTTGGTTAGATAAAAAATATTTAATTTTACCTAATGTAGTCGGTATGAGTAAAAAAGAAGCCACCGCTGCTTTAAAAAATTTTCAAATCGAATATTCTGGCTCTGGTAATACCGTTGTTTATCAATCTCCTGCAAGTGGCTATTATGCTCCGGAAGGGGAAACAATTAAATTACTTTTAAATTGATTGTGAAATATGTGTCAAGTTAGTCTTAAAAATAAAGATTTTTTTCTTCGTACATAGTATAATTAATAAAAGGAAGAGGTGGGTTATGTTAATCCTTGCAAAAGCCGCGATGGCTATTCTATTAGGTTTCATCTTAGCTATAATAACAGGTGTCATCTTAATACCTTTACTAAAGAGATTTCATATTGGCCAATATGTTAGTCATTTTATTGGTTCTAACCATTTAAAAAAAGAGGGTACTCCAACTATGGGTGGTTTAATTTTTATTATCCCTACTTTAGTGGCTATTACTTTATTAAAAATAAATGGTAGTATTGAAATAACTCATACTTTAATTATATTAATCTTTGTTTTTATTGCTTATGCCCTTTTAGGTTTTGTTGATGATTTTTTAAAAATTAAATTTCATAATAATAAAGGTTTAACTATTACAACTAAGCTTTTAGTTCAAATGCTTATTGCTTTGGTCTTCTTTTATATTTTTATGAGTAATGGTGGTAAATCTGATTTAGTTATAACAAGTCTTGGTATTCATATTCCGATGGGTTGGACCTTTGGTTTATTAATTCTTTTTTTACTCGTTGGAACTAGTAATGCCGTTAATATTACCGATGGTCTTGATGGCTTAGCAGCCGGTTTAAGTGCAATTGCTTTCTTTGCTTTTGGAATTATTTCCTGGAATACCGGTTGGCTTACCGGTTTCCAAGAGATTGCCATTTTCTGTTTTATTCTCGCGGGTGCTCTCTTAGGTTTCTTAGTCTTTAATGCCCATCCTGCGAAAGTATTCATGGGTGATTTAGGCTCTCTTGCTTTAGGTGGAGCTCTAGCAACCATTGCTATTTTAACCCGTCACGAATTATCTCTCGCTTTAATTGGTGGTGTCTTCGTAATTGAAACTTTAAGTAGTTTAATTCAAATTATTGCTATTCGTAAATTCCACAAGAAAGTCTTTAAACGAGCACCACTCCATCATCACTTTGAAGTTATGGGCATGAATGAACAAGATATTGTCCGCTACTTTTGGGTGGCTGGTCTTATTTTAGCGATGGCTGCCATCACCTATGGCGTTTGGCTATAAAGGAGCTTTATATGAAAACCCCTTTAAGATTTCAAGTAACTGAATTTGATTGTGGCACTATTTCATTATTAAATGCTTTTAGTTATATTTTTGAACGATCAGAAATACCCGCCGAATTAATTAAAGCTATTCATAAATATACATTAGATTGTTATGATGAATATGGTAATATTGGTCAAGGTGGTACAAGTGCCGAAGCCATTGAAAAACTAACTTACTGGATAACTAAATACGCTAACGCTAAAAACTTTCATGTGCATTGTACTCATTTAGCTACAGAAGAAATTACTTTACCAGTATTAGAAAATTGTCTCGCAAATGCAGGAGTTATTTTTATTCGTTGCTGGCAAGATTGTGAACACTATGTAATTATTACTAAAATATCTAAAAAATATGCTTATATCTTTGACCCATATTATTTACCTCAAAATGAATATGATCATGATAAAGATGTGAAAATTATTTTAAATAAACCTTTTACTTATAATCGTCGAGTCACTTTAAAACGTTTATTTGATGAATCCCACCAAGATTTTGCTTTAGGACCAATTCCTCGCCGGGTTTGCGTTTTAATTAATAAAACATCTTAAATTCTTCTATAGTTCTATAAATTAAAATTAACCATAAAATATTATAGGTGACTTTATGAAGAAGAAACATATTGATTATATTCTTTTTATATCTGTCATTGTTATAAGTATTTTTGGTATTATTATGATTTATTCTGCCAGTTCTATTTGGGCCGAATATAAATTTCAAGATTCTTTTCAATATTTAAAACATCAAACTTTATTCTTTTTAATTGGTCTTGTAGTTATGTATATAACTTCCAAAATTAATTTATCTTTTTTAAAAGAGAAAGCTAATCTTATTTTAGGTATTTGTTTTCTTTTATTACTTTTAGTTTTAATTCCCGGAATTGGTAGTATTCGTAATGGTTCTCGCAGTTGGTTTGGTATCGGTGGTTTTGGAATCCAACCTAGTGAATTTGCGAAAATTGGTTTAATAATTTATATCTCTAAATATTTAGAGCGGAACAAAAAAATTATGAAAGATACCAAAAGGGGAGCTCTACCAGTTTTTTTAATTATTGCTATCTTTTTTCTTCTTATCATGTTAGAACCCGATTTTGGAACTGCAATGGTAATTAGTCTCACTCTGGTGTGTTTAATTTTTATCTCGGGTCTTAAAATATCTTTTTTAGTTAAATTAGGTATTGGGGGTCTTTTAGGTATTGTAGGCTTAATCATCGCCGCTCCTTATCGGATGAAAAGAATCATTTCCTTTCTCAATCCTTGGAGTGATCCCTTAGGGAGTGGTTATCAAATTATTCAAAGTCTATACGCGATTGGTCCCGGGGGGTTACTCGGTCAAGGTTTCATGAAATCTCGACAAAAACATTTTTATCTTCCTGAACCTCAAACGGATTTTATTTTTTCTATTATCAGTGAAGAATTTGGCTTCTTAGGAGTTTTAATCGTCTGTGGTTTTTTCTTCTTTATCTTTTATCGTATGCTTAAAATTGCCTTAAAAACTAATGATTTATTTCAAAAATATCTTGCTTTTGGTCTTGCTTTTGGCATTCTTATTCAAGCCATCATGAATCTCGCGGTGGTGGTAGGTTTAATTCCTGTAACTGGTGTCACTCTTCCATTCTTTTCTTATGGTGGCTCCTCTCTTTTAGTTTCTATGTTAAGTATCGGTATTGTCTTAAACATTTCCAAAAATACTTGAAAACTATTATTAAACAAGAAAATATAAAACAATATGGATTATATTTTCCTATAGGAAAATATAAAGTGAAATATGCGGTTATATTTTCCTATAGGAAAACATCTTGACTTAATAATATAAGTTTGTTGTTTTACCAGTATTGAAGATTTCTTTCTTTTAGCTTTTATGTTAAGTATATCCGTTGAAAATAAATATATTATTTAAAAAATTTGCCAATTTTTAGCTAAAAGTACTCAAACTCTTTACAAATTCCTAAATTTATTATAAAATTATTTTTGCCTGAAGGAGTGGAAAAAATGAGTATTAGAGAAATGTTTTATTTAATGGTTACCGCAGATAAAACTACTGCCCATCATTTATTAGTTGAAAAAAATACTTTAAATTTATATAAAAAATTACGTAAAGCTTATTTAAGTTATTGTAAAAATTCTTCAGAACCATCTACTGATCCCTTAGAAGCTTATAATTATGGTTTAAATAATAATCATCCTTATTTAGAGGTTTCTTATCCCGATTATTTAAGTGATATTGATTTTACCTATTTAAAACAACTAGCTGCTGCTGATAATATTTTTTTAGAAGTAAAAGAGGACTCTTTATCTAGTTTTCATACGAGTATTTATTTAGAATCTTCGGTTATTACTAAAGAATATTATTCTATTATGCGCTAGTATAAATTTTTAAATAAAACTAATACTAATAAAGTGATTTAATATGAAAAGATTTATCTTTGGTTTAATCCTTATTAGTATTTTTTCTTGTACTCTATATTTTAGTATTCGTTTTTTAAATACTCCAGTCTATAAAATAAGATTTAATTCTAATGGAGGTTCTATCGTCGAAAATATTTTAGTAAAAGAAAATACCGAGCTATCTAAACTTCCTATAACTACTAAAGAAAATTACGAATTTACAGGGTGGTACTTAAATGATGAATTATTTGATTTAGCAACTAAAATAACTAAAGATTATTTATTAGAAGCTAAATGGCAACCTAAAGCTTTACCTACTTATGAAGTATCCTTTGATTCTTTAAATGGCGAAAATATTCCTTCCCTTAATATGGAGGAGGGAAGTATTCTAAAAGATCTTCCTATTCCCACGAAAGAAGGTTATACTTTTAAATATTGGTTATATCAAAATAAAGAAGTTAAAGATCTAAAAATCATGCAAGATATGACTTTAGTTGCCTTCTATGAAAAAAACTAAAAGAGCTAAAAAAAGATAGTCAAAGCCTCTTTTTTTTTGTATAATAATACATGAGGAGTGAAATTATGAATATATTAACAGTCAATGCCGGTTCTTCATCTTTAAAATTTAATTTAATTAAATTACCTGAAGAAACTGAATTAATAAGTGGTAACTTTGAAAAAATAGGTTTAGCGGGAGGTCTTTATAGTCTTAAGATTAATGGTTCTAAAATTAAAAAAGAAGTTGATATGAAAGACCATAAAGTCGCTATTGAATTATTAATAAAAGAATTATTAGAAAATAAAATTATTAAATCTCTCACCGAAATTGATGGTATCGGTCATCGTATTGTCCATGGTGGCAAATACACTCAAAGTGTTATGGTAACTGATGAAGTTGTAAATTATCTTGAGGAGAATGCTTCTTTAGCCCCTCTTCATAATCCTGCCCATGTTTTAGGTATTAAAGCTTTTAAAGAGGCTTTACCTAATACACCTATGGTAGTTGTCTTTGATACTGCGTTCCATCAAACTATGAAGGAAGAAGAATTTTTATATGCTGTACCTTATGAATGGTATCAAAAATATCAAATTCGTAAATATGGTTTTCATGGTACCTCTCATCGTTTTATCACGAAAACTATGCAATCTAAATTAGGTAAGGATAAACTTAATTTAATTAGTTGTCATATTGGCAGTGGGGCTTCTTTATGTTGTATTAAAGATAGTGCTTGTTTTGATACGACGATGGGCTTTACCCCAAATGCTGGTGTTATCATGGGTACTCGCTGTGGTGATATTGATTACTCTATAATTCCTTATTATATGGAAAAAACTGGAGCTACAATTAAAGAAGTAGATAACATTTTAAATAAAGAAAGTGGTCTTCTTGGTATCAGTGGTATTGGTAGTGACCATCGGGATATTGAAAATGCAATGAAAGAAAATAATCCCAAAGCCAAACTAGCCAATGATATGTATGTTAATCGTATTGTTGATTATATTGCTAAATATTATGTTAAACTAAATGGCGAAGTTGACGCTTTAGTCTTTACTGCTGGTTTAGGTGAAAATGCTCGGGAATTCCGTCGTGAAGTTTTAAGTAAATTAAGTTGCTTAGGTATTAAAGTAGATGATACTTTAAATGATGAAATTGCTAGTTACTTAGATAAACACGAAGGCTTAATCTCTGCATCTGATAGTAAAATACCTGTGTATGTTATTCCAACTAATGAAGAATTAATGATTGCTTTAGACACTTATGAATTAATAAAGTAGGTGGTTATTATTAATAATAATATCAAAAAAGTATATAAAAAAATCAAAGATTACAATAAAATAGTTATTGCAAGACACGTCGGACCCGATCCTGATGCCATTGCAAGCGAAATTGCTCTAAGGGATTCCATTCGTCTTACTTTCCCAGGTAAAGATTGTGTTGCCGTTGGTTTAAGTGTTTCAAAATTTAAATATTATGGGATTTTAGATAAAATAGACAATGAAGAATACGCGAATTGTTTATTAATAGTTTTAGATGTTCCGAATCTCCATCGGGTTGATGGCATTGAAAATTTAAAATATCAAGAAATTTTAAAAATTGATCATCACCCTAAAGAGGATATCGCTGGTAAATTTGATTGGACTGATGATACATCTTGTTCCACCTGTCAAATGATCGCGGAGCTAATTTTAAAAACACCTCTAAAACTAGATACGAAAATCGCTGGTAATCTTTATTTAGGAATTGTCTCTGATAGTGATCGCTTTCTTCTTCCTTATACTACTAATAAAACTTTTAAAATAGTATCTAATTTAATTGCCAAAAGTAAAATTGATTTTCCTAAATTATATAATTATTTATATGATCGTAATTTAGATGAAGCTCGTTTTCAAGGCTATATTGCGATGAATATGCAAGTAACCGAAAATGGTTTAGGTTATTTAGTAATACCTGCGAGTATTATTAAAAAATATAATGTCGATTTAGCAACCCCCTCTAATTTAATTAATAATTTTAATTTTATTAAAGAGGTTACAGTTTGGACATTTATTACGGAAGATATAAAAAATAAAAGTTATAAAGTAAGTATTCGCTCTCATGGACCAGTGATTAATACTACAGCTTCTAATTATAATGGTGGTGGCCATAAATATGCCAGTGGAGCTAGACTTACAAGTGAAGAAGAAATAAATAATTTTATTAAAGATTTAGATGATGTTTGTAAAGAATATAAAAGAGCTAGTATTAGTAATATTGAATAGATAGTAAATGCTATCTCTTTTTTTATTTTAAAATATATATAATCACAATCTATCAACCTCCATTTAATTTTTCAAAAATACTTGAAAAAAGTTTAATAATATTGTATATTAGAAATATAAAGTATAAAAATATAAGATATTATGATAGGTTTTGTCGAATGTAATGAAATTAGATTTAATATTACTTATAATAATATCAGAA